>JACFNW010000478.1 GCA_019454665.1 Fimbriimonadaceae bacterium
TCACCCAAGTGAAACGTCCTGGGCGTCTCAAAGGCAGAGGCGAGTTGTACCTGCGGTTTGATTCGCTGACGCTTCCCAATGGGGTCACCCGGGACTTCCGCGCGCGCATCGGCGGCCTGGATGGACGCGCTAGTGAAGAACTCGACAGGAGCGAAGGCAAGATCAAGAGCGAAGGCAACAAAGGTGGTGATGCTCGCACAGTTGGTGAGGCCACTGCCGCGGGTGCGTCGGTCGGAGTGATTGCCGGAAGCACCGCGGGCCGCGCTGGGATGGGCGCTGGTATCGGAGCGGCGGCCGGCGCTACGGCGGGAATCGTCGGTGTGCTGCTTTCACGCGGCCCGGAGGCGGTATTGGCCAAGGGAACCACGGTGGAAATGGTCCTCGACCGCCCGATCCACTTCACGGAAGAGGAAGTGGCGTTTACGCAACTGCCGCCCCGCCGGCCCTCAAGCGATGGGCCGGGTCCCGCACCGGGCAGGAAAAGCCGCCACCTTCCGATGCCGGGGCGGTACCCGCTCGGCTGGCTGTTTTAAACACAACGCCGATAACCACGCCCTGCCGATCATGACCGGAAACAAATGTAGCGCTGCGACCGCGGCGGAGTCGACGTGTGATTCCGGCATTGCTCCATTTGAAGCTGGACTCTTTTCTCAGGTAACATCCAAAGTAGGAGTAACTCCTCGAAATGAAGCAGAACAGGCGCAGTTTTCTTCAAGGTGCGGCGGTAGCCGCCGTCGCTGGTTCGGCCTCCCGGATACTAGGGGCTAATGACCGGGTGAACGTTGCCGTGGTGGGGCTCGGCGGGCGTGGGCGCGCCCACGTCACCGAGTGGGCGAAAGTTCCGGGGTCGCGAATCGTCGCACTTTGCGATGTAGACCAGGCTGCCCTCGCGTTCGACGATGCGCAGGTATTCAAACGCGAACATTCTGCCGGCGGCGTTCACCGATCGGGAGGTGGCGAGCATCGCGCCGCCTTTGGCCGGGCTCCAGCGCTCCTCGAACGTCGAGCCCGTGCTCCTCGTTCCCGCCCAATTGCCCTCGATCCACTTCAGGTCGCCGATGGTCGCCTTGAACGGCGTGGGCATGGGGATGTCCTGCGGGTGGCGGTAGAGGCCGACCGACGGCACGCCCGGAGTGAGTTCCAGGTTGCTCTTGACGACGAGACCGTCCTTGGTCAGTTTGAATTCCCGCTTGATGGTTGTTTCTGGGGCGCCGCCGGGCGAGCGGACGAACTCCATCTCGTAGGCGAAGGTGTCGTCTTTCCAGCTGCCGCGATAGCGCACGAGCGCGCCTGCGGCCGGGCCTGGGATTTCGGTTGGCTTGCCGTCCGTCGCCACGCGCACATTGTGGTTCCCGTTGCCGCCGTGCCCCGAGACCAGGATGACCGTGTTCTCTTCGACCTTGAACGTGAACAGCGACCCCATGGGCGGATTCATTTGTTCGAGGGTCCTGCCCGCGGTGAGGTCTTCAACGTAGATCCAGTCGCCTTCCAGCGCCTTGAGGTCGGGGGGTTGGGGCGATGCGAGGCACGCGGCCAAGAGGAGGGCGTTCATTTGCGTGCATGGTACTACGTTCGGGAGGGGTGCCCGGAGTTCCAGGCGTGCCTCGAATGCCGGGCGTCCCCTTCGAGACTCCGGGCCGAGTGCAGTTGGCGGCCTCGGAGGGACTCGAACCCCCGACGCCCTCCTTAGGACTGAAGGATTGCAGGTTCAACTCTAGAGGTTTGAGTCTACAGTCGTCTCATGACATTGCCGAGAATCCACCGGCTAAGAGAGACCAATTGAGAGACCGAGCCCGCGGTCTCTCAAAGTCCCTCCAATTGGTCTCTCAATAACGCGCCCTCGGCGTCGAGGTCGAGATGCAACAACGCGCCTGGACAGGAGTGCCGCGGGGTGCGACTTCATCAGGTTCTTGAGCTTCGTGTCTGCTGGACGGGCGTGCACCCGGTGTTCGTCTCGGGTCAGTTGGAAGATGTTGTCGGATGCGGATTCTTGCAAGACGACCGGAGAGTGAGTGGTGACGATGACTTGAGCCTTGGTGCCAGACAGGCGGCGAATGAAGGTACGAATTCGGTACGGCTCTAGCGCGGTCTCCACTTCATCCACCAAGAGCAGCTGTCCGCCTGCTACCCGATCTGTTTGCATGGCCACAGCAAGCAACCGCTTCGAGCCTAGACCCATTTGTCTTGCGGGTACTTCCCCGTCGTGGAGACAGACGGAAGCGGAGCCGTCTCGAATCGCCGCCAGGTCCAAGCCGGGATGCAGTACGACGCCGAGCGCCAACTGACGACCTTCACCACGCCTTTGGGTTGCAGCACCAAGTACGCGTACTCTCTTGCGGGCACCGGGAGCCACACGATGCT
>JACFNW010000479.1 GCA_019454665.1 Fimbriimonadaceae bacterium
AAGAAGATCCTCATCCGATTTGGCGATCTAGAGCGGGTCCTCGGACCAAACCCGAACGTGAGTCAAGCTTCACTGGTGCTCCGGCAGTTCGGCCAGGGCACGCTTTCGGTGCCGGTGGTCTCCCGCATCCTGGTGCCTTGGGGCGAGGGACCGGCCACCAAGCTGGGTGTCGGCAGCACGGTCCGCCCGAACTGGGGGGCAACGTGGCGCGAACGCCGCTCGGGCGCTGCTTCGCTCGGCTGGCAACGCCCCGGCGCCGCAGGCGGCGAGGATGTCGAACGACTGGACGGCATCACGGCCACCATGGACGAGGCCAACGGAGTGCTAACAATCGGCGGATTGGGACCGGTCGTGCAGGACATGGCGCGGGCTTGGCACCGCAACCACGGGTTGCTGCTGGAGTTCTCCACCACAGCCGACTTCTTCTCAAGCGAAGCCGCCGAGCAGGATCGCCCCCGCTTGTTGGTGACGTCCACGCCGGGTTTCAAGCCGTCCGGACCGGACCTTGGCGTCCAGACCATCTCCAGGTCGCCGGGCTACCCCCGGCTCAAGCCGGTGATGGTAGAGGAGGGCGGTGTGTCCGTTCCTGGGAGCATCGCCGACCCGAACGCGAAGCGATGGCCCGCCAATGGCGAGGAGGTGGTCTACACGGCCACGATCCGCAACAACGGCGACGCTCCCAGCGGAGCGTTCCGCTACCGGTGGGTGAGGGGCGAAAGGAAGCTCTCGGCGGTCGAAGCCACGCGCCCCTTGCAGCCCGGCGAGACGATGACGGTCGAGC
This sequence comes from Fimbriimonadaceae bacterium, assembly GCA_019454665.1. Lineage (GTDB taxonomy): Bacteria > Armatimonadota > Fimbriimonadia > Fimbriimonadales > Fimbriimonadaceae > UBA2387. The sequence continues at coordinate 782 of JACFNW010000479.1, forward strand.
TGAAGACGCCCGTCACGCTCGACCATACCGACCACCGCATCCAGCCGCTCGGCCTTCTCATCGAGCCTGCAGGCCCCGATGCCGACGCCAACAACGACTATGTCGAAGTCGCCGAGGGCGGGCTTTCGTTGGGCGTGTCGGAATCCGCGGGTCCCGAGTTGGTGGACTGGGTGCAGCGCAACCTCCGGTTCTTCAATGAAGTGCTGCTCGCCAAGAGCCGGTTCTCCTCGATCCTGGACGGTGTGACCGAGCGTGTCCGACTCCAAGGGGTCGGGCCGGACGATGCCAACGTGGACGCCTGGCTCGACCTCGACCCGGCCGAGGCCCGCGAGCCCGTCTCGCGAGCGTTCCAGCGGCGTCTGGCGCTGGCATTGGGCGTTCCCCACCTGGGGGCGGCGGCCAAAGACGCCTCGGCTTCGCTCGTTGGGATCGCCTTCGGCAACCCCGCTTCGAGGCGTGGCTCGGAGGATGCGTTTCCCGGGATCACGGGCGGAGGCGATACGCGCAACGAGGCGGGCATCCCTGGGCTCATCGGTCTGCCGTACGAGCCCGTCTTCGACCGGCTGCTCGAGGCGGCCCAGCTGGAAGCCACCGACTTGCTTGCCTACACCGAGGCCTCGGCGCTGCAGGTCCAACTCGGGCGGCGAGCGGGGCTGGGCCCACTCGTTCTGTACGACATCCCGCCATTTGTCACGGTCCGAGCGCTCGATGGTGCGGGTCGCCCCATCGCCAACGCTCAACTCGGTCTGTGGCGTCTGACCAAGGAAGGCATCCAATCGAAGGAGCCGGCGGCGACGATCCAGACCGATGCGCAGGGCCAGGCAGAACTGCCGCGCACCGCGTTCTCGGCAGCGGGCGAGACGTCATTGCCCAACGCGCGGACCTTGCTCGCGAACCCCTTTGGACGGTACGCCCCGAACGTGCAGGACGCCACCTGGCTCCTCGCCGCCAACCAGCATGGCCGAACCGCGACGAGTTGGCTCAAGGTCTGGCATCTTGTGGACGCGTTCCACCGAGGCTCGCGGGCGGCGGCCATCATGGACCTACGCTTCGACCTCCCCCAAGCACCTGTGGACCGTTCGACCAATTTGGCCCTGCAGAAGTTGGTCAAATCGAGTGCGAGTCAGGATGCGCTGGTGCACGCTCCCTTGACCGATGGCGACCCGGAGACCACCGTCGTCCTTCCCGGCGGCGAGGGCTCTTGGATTGACTTGGACCTCGGGCGCGATCGCCAAATCGGCGAGGTGAGGCTGGTCCTCCAAGACGGTGCTCTCTGGCCCGACTTCGAGATCGGCATCTACCAGACGGGTGAGACGGATGCCGACGCCTTCCCGTTCGCCCGCGAGATCTCGGCGCGTTGGACATTCCGCAACCGCTACGAGGTGGTGGGCGACGGGCGTGGGCTGGGCTACACGGGGATGCCCGTCCGGGGCCGGTTCATCCGGATCACGGCCAAGAAGGCGTTTGCCGGCGACGTGCGGATCGGCGAGATCGAGGTGTTCGGCTCGAACTTCGGCGGCTGAGGCTTTCTCGTCCGCAAGCTGAGCCGAACACTGTTGGCACCGTTGCGACCGTC
>JACFNW010000480.1 GCA_019454665.1 Fimbriimonadaceae bacterium
GCCGTCGCGCCGCAGGACAAGGACCAGGCGTTGATCCTGGTGCGCAGGACGCTGGCTGCCGTGGACTTCGGCGACTCGCAACGGTGGGTGCGGCTCAACGCCGATCGAGCCTTGGACGAGGCTGCCCAGTTGCTTGGTCTGGCCGACGCGTTCATCCTGCCCAAGAGCGAGGACCCCGAGGCCGTCGCCGAGTTCGCCTTTGCTGTCGCGCCCACGCCTGTCACTGCCCTGTTGGAAACCGCCTTGGGGGTGGTTCGGGCGTTCGACATCGCCACGTGCGCGCCCAATGTGAGCGGCTTGGCCGTCGGCTTGGAGGACCTCTGCCGCGACCTGGGCGTCGAACGCACCGAGTCGGGCGAGGAGACTCGTTGGGCGCAAGGGGCCGTGGTGCTGGCCGCCAAAGCCGCCGGAATTTCGGTGTCGGCCTCGGTGTATTCCAAGGTGGACGACGATGCTGGGCTGGAATCCTATGCGCTCGGCTGTCGCCGGATGGGTTTCGACGGGGTGGGGTGTATTCATCCGCGTCAAGTGCCCATGGTCCATCGCGCGTTCGCCCCGAGCGAGGCGGAGATCGCGCGCGCCCAGCGCATCTGCGCGGCGTTCGATGCCGTCGAAGGCGGCGTCGTGTTGGTGGATGGCGCGATGGTGGACCTTCCGGTCGCCGAGCGGGCGCGGGGCCTGTTGAAGCGTGCGGGGGTGGTGCGATGAACCTAACCCGGAACGCCGCCGGACGGCTGGTGCCCACCCAACTCGACGGTCGAACCTGGCGGCCTTTCGAGGACGTGCTCGGCATTCGGCCTGAGGGCCGCACCCATGGCCGACCGATCGCCACGAACCGCGACTATCCGCGCAACGGCGACAAGAGGACGCCTACGCTGGCAGAAGCGCTCCGCCGCGCCGGACTGCGCGACGGTATGCGTGTCTCGACGCACCACCACTTCCGCGATGGCGACCTGACCGCCGAGCAGCTGTTCGAGGCTGCCGACTCGCTGGGCGTGCGGGACCTGACGTGGTTCCCCAGCGCCGTGTTCCCCTCGCACGCCCGTCTGATTCCCTATCTGGAGCGCGGCGTGATCCGCTCGATCGAGGGCAGCCTGAACGGCCCCCTGGGCGACTACGCCACGCATGGCAAGATGCGCGGACCGGCCGTGCTGCGCTCGCACGGGGGACGCTACCGCGCGCTTCAAGACGGCGACGTGCGCGTGGACGTTGCCCTTATCGCCGCACCTAGTGCCGACGCGTTCGGCAACGCCAACGGCCTTTCGGGCCCTGCCGCATGCGGGCCGCTCGGGTTCGCGGCGGGCGACGCCCAGTACGCCGATCACGTCATCGTGGCCACCGACCATCTCGTACCCTTCCCGTGCCTGCCGTGGCACATCCAGGGCAACTGGGTGGACCAAGTCGTGGTCTTGGACCGGATCGGCGACCCGGCCAAGATCGTCAGCGGTACCACCCGTGTGACGCGTTCGCCCGACCGCTTGCGGATCGCCGAACTGGCGGCCAAATTCGTCGCCGCGACGGGCATCATGCGGCCCGGGTTCTCGTTCCAAGCGGGTGCGGGGGGCACGAGTCTGGCGTTTGCCGCGTATCTCGCCGACCAGATGCGGGCCGCCGGGGTGACCGCTGGCTTTGTGCGTGGGGGCGGCACCGAGGTGTTGGTCGGCATGCTGCAGGAAGGGCTGACGCCCTGCATCCTCGACGGTCAGTGCTTCGACTTGGCCGCCGTACGCTCGATGGCCACGGACCCGAGGCACGTCGCGACCAGCCCGTTCACCAGCTACAACCACCACGGGCGGGGCAACTTCGCCTCGATGGTGGACGTGGCCGTGCTGGGGGCGACCGAGGTGGACCTCGAATTCAACGCCAACGTCGTGACTCACTCCGATGGCCGGCTTCAGCACGGCATCGGCGGCTGGCAGGACGCCTTGTTTGCTGGGTGTTCGATTCTGGCCGTGCCGTCGTTCCGCAATCGGTTGCCCGTCGTGCGCGACCGCGTGACGACCCTGTGTGCGCCCGGCGAGATGGTGGACGTCGTGGTCACCGAGCGCGGCGTCGCCGTGAACCCCCGCCGGACCGACTTGATCGAGTCAGCAACCGACGCTGGTTTCCCCCTGACCACGCTCGCCGACCTGCAAGCCGAGGCCGAAGCCCTGTGCGGCAAGCCCGACGTGCCCCCGCTGACCGACGACGTGTTCGGTGTGGTCACCTGGGTGGATGGGACGGTCATCGACGCCTTGCGCCGCCCGGAGACTTCGCTATGATCCCCTTGTTCCTGAGCCTCGCCATGTTGAACCCCGATGTGCAAGCCGAATCGGTGGCCTTGGTCGAGGCCGGGCTGAAGCGCGGCGACTATCCGG
>JACFNW010000481.1 GCA_019454665.1 Fimbriimonadaceae bacterium
CGCCGAGGTCGAGGTGAAAGTGGCCGTCATGCGCGAAGGCGACGACCCCGACACGTTGCTCAAGGCCCGTGGGCCGAGCGGCGTGAAAGCCGTGGTGGAAGCGGGCATCTCGCCTATCGACTTCGAACTCGCCCACCTCGAAAGCCGGCTGACGCCCACCCAAGAGGAGTTCTGGCGCGAGGCGGTCCGCGTCATGGCCAAGCAGTCCAACGCGATGGAGTTGGACCGTCTCATCGTGCGACTGGCGACGCGCTACCCCGGTCACTCCGACCAGATCGCCGCCCAGCGCGCGTTGCGGACCGAGGTCGCCAAGCACCGGCGCATCTATCGGTCGAGCGCACCCTCGGCGCAGCCCGCGGCGAAGAAGAGGAACGCGCTGCCTCTGTCCGTCGAGGAGCGGGGTCTGTTCAGGGGTTTGCTTCGCCAGAGCTTCATGGCCCAGGCTTGGAACGCGATTCGGGAGGAGGGCCTTTGCTTCACGCCCGAAGGACTCGCCCTGCGGAGCGCCATGGTCGGCGCGTTCGACGAAGCGGGGCCGACGGGCGAACCCGCCGAGTGGATCGCCGAAATCGCCGACGATGCCGCCGTGTCGCTTCTGGTGGACCTCTCGTTCATGGAGCGGCCGTTTCTCTCCGAGTCGTACCTCGAGGATTGCGCGGCCAAACTGCGCTCCGTCAAGGAACGGCGCGAGCGGCTGGCCATGGCACAGGAGGGGCTCAACGACGCCGACGACGCCAAGTTGCGCGAACTGCAGGAGAGGCTTCGGCGGCGCGCTGGAAATTGATTGTAAAAAGTCGGCGGGATTGGGCCAATCCTTTGCTATAGTGAATAAAAGCTGAACAAGCTGGCTCAAGTGCTCCATGGCAAAAACTCCGACCGGGTCCGCGTGGGGCGATGTGGAAGTTGAAGGAAGCGTCTCTGGGGCGCCCGGTGCGGAACGGGTGCCTCAAACCGGCTCGTCTCGCGCCGATATCGGCGGCGATGCGAAAGGTGGCGTCTCCCAATCCTCTGCATCTCCCGTCTCGGAGCAGGACTGTGCGTCAGAAGCGGGCGTCGACGTTCATCTGGACGATTCGGTGCGGATGTGGTTGCGCCGGATCGGTCGCATTCCGTTGCTCTCCGCCGAGCGGGAAGCCGAACTGGCGCGAGCCGCCAAACGGGGCAACGAATCGGCGAAACAGGCGCTCATCGAGGCCAATCTGCGCCTGGTCGTCAGCATCGCGAAGCGGTACGTGGGGCGCGGCCTGTCGCTTCAGGATCTGATCCAGGAAGGCAACGTGGGGTTGATCCGGGCCGTGGACAAGTTCGACTGCGAGCGCGGGTTCCGGTTCAGCACCTATGCCACGTGGTGGATCCGGCAATCGGTGGCGCGGGCCGTCAGCGACCAAGGGCGCACGATCCGGATTCCGGTCCACACGCTGGAGGCGACGAGCAAGTTGCTCCGGGCGGCTTCGCGACTCCAGCAGACCCTTGGGCGCGATCCCACGATCCAAGAGATCGGCGAGGAGACCGGCATGGGGTCGGAGAAAGTGGCGGAGTTCTTCGCGGCGATCAACGAACCGCTCTCGCTGGACTCGCCGTTCGCCAACAGCGAGGACTCATCGCTGTCGGACTTTTTGACAGACAACAGCGAATCCGCCGACGCATCCACGACGCGGGCGATCATCCGGTCCCTGATTGACGAGATGCTCTCGGACCTGCACGAGCGCGAACGGGACGTCATCATTCTGCGATACGGGCTCGACGACGGGCATCACCGCACGCTGGAGGAGGTGGCCAAGGAACTGGACATCACGCGCGAACGCGTCCGCCAAATCGAACAGCGCATCCTGCGGCGCCTGAAGTCCACCTCGCGCAGCTACCGCCTGATCGAGTTCGTCGGCGAAGCGTGAAACCCCTGAAACGACCAGCGGCCCCGCCCGATGAGGGGCGAGGCCGTAATCCGGTCGGCTCTAAGGAGCAGACTAGCTGCCGTCGCAGCCGGGCGTGTAACCGGCGCCGCAGGGGCCATCGGCATCTTCGAATTCTTCGATGGTGCTGTGGACCGTGAACGGTTCCGCGCTGAGGTCGACGTAGTACTCGCCGCCGCGGGGGCAGACGGGCTCGCTCTGCAGGTCGAGCAGCGTGGTGCTGACCGGGCTGGCGATCGGGGCGTAGTCTTCGCCCGTCTTGATCTTCCAGGCCTGCACTGCGTTGGCGATGGTCTGCATGTTGGACCGGGCCGTCTTCTTTTCGGAGTCGGCGACCGCGCTGAGGTAGAGCGGGAGCGCGACTGCCATCAGAACGGCAAGGATGAGTACGGTGACAAGGAGCTCGACAAGCGTGAAGCCCTTGCGCGATTTCTTCGAGATAACC
>JACFNW010000482.1 GCA_019454665.1 Fimbriimonadaceae bacterium
GCTCGACGAGCGTGGACGGAAACTGTACTCGGCAGACGACCTTGCGCAGATCCGTTTGGCTCTGGCGCGAACCACGCGCGACCCTTCGCTTTATCTGCGTGGGCGGGTCGGATCAGAGCCGTTGCAGATTATCTCCTGCGTGTCGTTCAAGGGCGGGTCGGCGAAAACGACGACAGCGGCCTATCTCAGCCAGTGGTATGCCCTGCACGGCTACCGGGTTCTGGTGATCGACATGGACCCGCAGGCCTCACTTTCGTCAATGACCGGTTTGCGGCCTGAAATCGACTTCACGCATCAAGGCACGATCTATGATGCCATCCGGTATGAGAACCCCGTGCCGATGAGCGAGGTGGTGCGGAAAACCTATTTCCATGGTCTGGACATAGCCGCTGGTGGCCTGATCCTATCGGAGTACGAGACCGAGACCCCTTATGCGCTTCGACGTGGCTCCGAGCCGCCCTTTTACCTGCGGCTTCGCGAAGCAATCCTTTCGGTTGAAGCCAACTATGATCTGGTTTTCATCGATTGTCCTCCGCAGCTTGGGTTCTTGACCCTCTCGGCTCTTGTGGCCTCGTCTTCGATCATCATTCCGGTGGTGCCAAACTTTATCGACGTGGCATCCTTGGCCCAGTTTCTGACCATGACCTCATCCTTGCTCGATACGATCAGGGACGCGGGAATGACGTTGGACTACGACTTTCTCCGCTACCTGGTCTCTCGCTTCGAACCTTCGGACGGGCCGCAAGCGCAGGTTGCCGGATTGCTACGTGCCAATTTTGGCAAACGCGTGATGACCGAGACGTTCCTGAAGTCCACGGCCGTTTCGGACGCTGGCCTAACACATCAGACGCTGTTCGAAGTCGGTCGTGGCAGCATGAACCGAAACACCTATGACCGCGCGATGGAGTCCATCAACGCCGTCGCGCGAGAATTGGAACAAGACATCCACAGAGCATGGGGGCGCGGCTAAGATGGCCAGAAAGAACATGTTCGAAGGCATTACCCCGGCGTCACGGCCAGAGGACGATGCCAAGCCCGCCCTGCCCCGCCCGGCCGCCAAGATGCCAGAGGTGTTTCAAAGCGCAGGACCTATCGCCGCCATCCGCAACGACCTGCGCAGTGTAGGGAGTCGATCAGTGCAGGACATCGATCCTGAGCTGGTTGAAGATACCGGGTTAAAGGATCGCATCGGAGCGCTGGACGACGACATCGCCGACCTCCGCGAGAGCATTTCCAAACACGGCCAGCAGGTTCCGATCCTGCTGCGGCCGCACCCGAAACTGAGCGGTCGGTATCAGGTAGTTTACGGGCGCCGCAGGCTTGCCGCAATCCGCGGCTTGGGAACGCCGGTCAAGGCGCTGATCCGCACTCTTTCCGACGAAGAGGCGGTCCTGGCGCAAGGCCAGGAAAACAACCTTCGCAAAGACCCGTCCTTCATCGAGAAGGCCTTGTTCGCAGGCGATCTGGAAGAGGCGGGCTACGATGCGCGCGTGGTTCAAGACGCGCTAAACGTGAACCGCAGCCACACGTCGCACATGCGCAAGGTGCGCGAGGCATTTCCGAGACAAGTGCTGGAACGCATCGGTGCGGCGCCCTCAATCGGATGGAAACGCTGGTACGAACTCGCCGTTGTGGTGCTTGAGCAGAACATTGACGTTCTTTCCGTCCACCCTGCCCCTTTCCCTGAAGGTTCCAGCTCGGACGAGCGATTTGCGGCGTGGGTGAAAGCTCTTCCAAAGGCGGATATCCCTAAGGATAAACGCCAACAGAGGGGCACAACGCCCTTCACGCTGATGGCGCAAGATGGGTCCGCTCTGGGAGAGGTCGCGTTTACTAAAGGGGCATTGGGCTTCCGGCCATCGGCGCAACACAGGGGTTTCGCGGCGTGGCTGCATGCAAATGCGGATGACGTCTTCTCGCGCCTTCATGAAGAATTTCTCAGTCAGTCCAAGAAGAAGGACTGAGGGAATGCAACGAAAACAACAGAGGAGCAGTGTCGGAAAAGGATAGGCCTCCCGAATGGAAACCACCCGGAAGGCCCGCGCAAAACACAGGGCGCCAACCCTGAGAATGCTCATCTTCTAGCACGAGCAGACTAGCGCAGGCCCGAATCGCACGCAACATCGCTTCGCGGTGATCCCATATCTTTTATCCTTTTTGTGGAGAAGAACGGACACCGACAGGCAGGGTTGCAAGGTCTTCACTCGGCTGACCCGAGCGTTCCGCCCGATTCAACATGGAACATATCATGTCTTCGCCCGTGCAGCGGCACGTTCGGCGCACCAATTCTTCATATCTGAACGACCGCAGCACTGTGACGCCGGTTAAGACGGAAGACGCGCGCTGGTC
>JACFNW010000483.1 GCA_019454665.1 Fimbriimonadaceae bacterium
TCGGCAGCACACCCCCGCGTCACCTTGAGGTTCGGCCCGCGACTGCCGGGTGCGTTCCGTCGTCCCAGGCTCAAGGGCCGAAGTCTCGAAAGGGAACGCGGGGGATAGTGACCAATGTGCGAGTCCCCGAAACCGGGGTGCCACGGTTTGAGGTGCGCCTGACCACCCTCGCACAGCCAGAACTCCTCTACTCGGCAGACCGTGCCGTCTCACTGCGAGACGCCCTGCCTCACGAGTTCCGACCCCGCGAGAGCCTGGTCGCGACGGCACCGCTCAAGGGGGTCGGGAACGTCGTGGCACCCTCGTGCGGGCAAGCGGTTGGCGAACCCGGCCCGCGCACGCAGCAAAGCGTCGGTACGAAAGCGTCGGCAGGTTGTCCGCAAGTGGCTGGCAGGTTGAATCATCTGCCTCACCGACCCAAGCTGCCCACGACTTGCCCACCACAAGGCGACCACCTGCAAACGACATGCCAACGCCCCACCGAGGCTATACTCGCGTCCATGCTCTCGATCCTGTTGGGTTTGGTCCTCGCCCCGGCGCAGGTCAAGCCATTCGACTTCTACGGCCTCGGCCCCTACAACGGCAAGGTGCCCAAGCCCGAGTCCATGCTCGGCTACGGCCCAGGCGAATGGCACACCACCTACCGCGACCAAGAGCGTGTAGTGGATGCCCTCGTCGCCGCCGCACCCGAGCGGCTGAAGAAGATCGAGTTCGGCAAGAGCGCCGAAGGCAGGCCCTTGCGCATCGTCGTCGCCGCTTCGGCAGAGAACATGAAGCGCATCGAGGACATCCGGCGAGCGGCAGCGACGGTCGCCGACCCGACCGATCGAGCCAAGGCCGAAGCCGCCGCCAGGAGCTTGCCGGCAATCGTCTGGATCAACCAGTGCATCCACGGGAGCGAAACCGCTTCGGCCGAGAGCGCGATGTGGCTTCTCTACACGTTGGGCGCATCGCGGCACGAGACCATCGAGCGCATCCTGAAAGACGCTGTGGTCATCGTCAACCCGATGTACAACCCCGACGGCCACGAGCGACACGTCGTTTGGTACAACTCGGTCGCCACGGGCAGCGAGGTGCGCAACGCGGTCGAGCGGCGCGCCCCGGATTCGGTCTATGGCCGCGTGAGTCGCTACCGGTTCGACATGAACCGCGACCGGGTCGCGATGTCGCAGGACGAGACGCGCGCCGAAGTGGCCGAGTTCCTCCGCTGGAACCCCCACGTGTACGTGGACCAGCATGGGCAGACGAGCAACTACTTCTTCCCGCCCAACCCCATGGCGATCAACGCCAACGTCGGCCGAGAACGACTCAACCGGTGGACGAACGTGTTCGGCCGAGCGATCGGCAAAGCGTTCGACGACCACTCGTGGCTGTACTTCATCAAGGAGGAGTTCGACCTCTACTACGCGGGCTACCTTGACAGTTGGACGGCGCTCTCGGGCGCGATCGGCATGACGTTCGAAGCCGACGGAGGCGCGTTCCTGCGCACCCGCCGTGCCGACGGCTCGATCCTGACGCTCCGCGACGGGGTCGAGAAGCACTTCGTGTCCGCATTGACCACTGCCAAGGCCGCCGCCGAAGGCCGTGCGGAACTCGTCGCCTCGTACCTCGATTTCAAGACGCAAGCCGTCAACGGCCGCCACGCGGGCGACTTCCAGCGGGTGATCGTGGCCTCCGACGATCCCAGACCGCTCCAGCGGTTCAAGGAGCAACTCGACCTGCACGGCATCCGCTCGTCGTTCGTCGGACGCTCCTTCGAGCAGCCAGGCGCAAGAGACTTCTGGAGCAATTCGGTGGGCTCGTTGCAGGTCAAAGAGGGGTCGCTGGTGGTGGACATGAACCAGTCGCAGGGCCCGCTGGCCAAGGCGTTGCTTGAAGCCAACGACACGTTCGAGCCCGAGTTCGTCCAACGGCAGAAGGAGCGTCGCAAGGGCGTTCCCGAGGGCGAGGAGTACCCCGGACCGCGTGGCGCGGAGTTCTACGACATCACGGGCTGGAGCATGATCTACGGCCACGGTCTCGACGCTTGGTGGTCGGACCAGCGCCCCGCGTTCCTTACCGGCAATGCCCTCTTGACCACGCCGCCGCGCCTCGAAGAAGGAAAGGTGGGCTGGTTCCTCCGCACGACCGACGAGGACGACGTGCTGGCCGTCTCCGACTTGCTGAATGCGGGCATCAGGTGCCATGTGGTGCAGGAGCCGATCCAGGTGCAGGGGACGACGCTGCCCGTGGGCACCGTCTTGATTCTGCGCGGGCGCAACGAAAGCAGGGAAGTGGGCTGGATGCTGGACCGCTTGCGCGACGTGGCGGCCAAGCGCCGCGTGAAGATCGAGGCCTTGAACGCCGGC
>JACFNW010000484.1 GCA_019454665.1 Fimbriimonadaceae bacterium
ACCACCGCGAAGCAGACGACGCATGCCGTCTTCATTGGTCTTCCATCGTGTGGACATCGAAGGGAGATGGCTCCAACCCTTCAGTGGTACCGGAAACCAGCAGGAAGCTCCCTCTCCCTTCTCACGCCCCACGCTCTGACTCGCCAGGTTGTCTAGCGCATAAATCCGTCCATTCTCCGGAGCCTCGCCGTCGAGCGGCAACCGCTTCCCGTTCGGCATCCGGACGCTCGTATACCCGGTCGCGCCGGTCTGTCCCGGCTTCTTCTCCTTAAACACAGGCTGGTACTTCGTCTGCGTCTTGTCCTTCGAATACCACAGCAGATAGTCGGTGGTACCGGCCAAGAAGTCCTCGGTCGAGCTTGACGTCTTCTCGATAACGATTACGGCGATGACGTTTTCAGGTCCAAACACCTCGTCCATGATCTCGCGAACATGGTGAAGGTTCTCATCGGAAATCTGGACGAAGACGCTCCCAGTGTCCGCCAACAACTGGCGCCCCAAGAGCAGTCGGTCGCGCAGGTAGGTGAGGTATGAGTGAATGCCCAGCTCCCATGTGTCGCGGAACGCCTTGATCATCTCGGGTTCCTGCGTCAGATCTTCGTCCTTCCTATCTTTCACGTCCCGTTTGTTGACGAATGGCTGGAAGTTTGACCCGTACTTGATGCCGTATGGTGGGTCCAAGTAGATCATCTGGACCTTGCCCGCCATGCTCTCTTTCTGAATGAGCGAGTTCATGACGAGTAGCGAATCGCCGGCAATTAGGCGGTTGGCCCACCCGCGGTCGTGCTTATAGAACTCGATAGCTTCGCGGTACGGCAGGGTCTTTTCGAACCACGCGGCGAACATGTCGGTCTGCGTTGCCGGGCCGCTACCGTCTTTTGCCTGTCGCGTGCGCATTGCTGAGACCAACGTCGCAGGCTCGATACGTTCATGAACGTGCAGTGAAACCGTATCAACCTCAAAGCTCGTCCGTTCCGACTTCCCGGCCCACTGCAACTGTGGATCGAGGTTCGGATCGTACGCCCACTTGGACGTCGGCTCAACTGGGTCCGTGTCCGGGGTGACCATCCCGACCTCCGGGTTGTTCACCCTGCGCTCCTCGTGGCGGTAACCGATTACTGGCGTCGCCTTCGCCAAGCTCTTGCCTGACTTTCCGCGCTTCTCCCTCGCGGCAGCGATCTTTACGGGACGCGAGGAGACGACTCGGACCGGGCGATGCGAGGTAGTCAGCAACCGCCGAACGGCCTGCGTACGATCGTCCACGGCGAGCTTGCCGGCCTTGACGAGCGCAGCAGTGGCGCTGTCGTAGCTGGCCTGGGATACGGGTTTGCCGAGCGCCCGAGCAAGTGCGGCGCGGAGTCGCGGGCCATTGACCTTGGCTCCAGATACTGGAGTAAGGTCAAACAGCCTCGCTTCAATTGTAGAGGGCGATTTGGGCATTGGCGCTGGGAGAGGACTGAGAACCGGCCACCTCGCATAGGTGGCGGACGAGCCGGGGCCACGGCAAGTGGACCCGTGGCGTTCCTTCCTCCACAAGATCGCCAGCCGTGCTGACAGTCAATCTCTGACCAGCACCCGGTTTTTCTGCAGGTGGAATCTCACGCTCGGTGGTCGAACAGCAAGGTCGAACGGAACCACCGCGCCTGCCGCGTTCGTGCGGACCTCTCGAAAATCCCTCGCGACGACTTCCGCGCAGCCGAACTGGACCACCTTCTCCCTTCTTCGCCGGGGCTACCCGCCCGCTACTTCGGACAGTCGAGAAGCTGGCTTGGTGGCATCCACCACGTATGGAAGCAGCCGCTCCCACTCCCGAATGACATCGGGTGCCGTGCGCAAATCGGTGGGTGTGCCACTCGAACGCATCCGAACGGCGTCAATCGCCTGCACCGTTGCTTCGACACGTTGGATGTCCTGCGGCAGGACGCCACGACCACGCAGTTCCTTCATCCGCTCGATCCACCAGTCGAAGACATCCGGCAGGCGCACCATGGGAGACTCGACCGGATGTTCCGGCGACTGACTTCGATTTTGAAGAGCCGCGGGAACTGGCGACTCGGATCCGGTAAGCTCAGACATCGAACAGCCTAGCGCGCGCGCCATATCCCGCAGCCTCCGGGGCGAGGGAGCGAGTGATCCGTTCTCGTACCGGCATACGGTGACGCTGTTGGCGTTGAGTCGATCCGCCAACTCGCGCTGCGAAAGTCCAGCCGCGCTACGGGCTGCGCGAATTCTCTCCGCCAGTTCTGGCGAGCGAATGGACGGGCGGCCAGGGGACCGCAGCCGAGGGCTTGCGAGTTTCATATTAGTTAGCGTAATTAGCCAATATTAGCCTACATACGAGAGTTCG
>JACFNW010000485.1 GCA_019454665.1 Fimbriimonadaceae bacterium
GGAGGGCTAGGGCGAAGATGGCGGTGACGGCGATCAGCGGCTCCATCCCTGGTCCTGACCCGGGCTTCCCGGTTCGGTGGAATGGTACCTTTTAGGCGCCGTCCACCGGGTCCACCCCGTCCACAACCCGGCCGCCGAGGGCTGCGCTTGCGCCTGTGCTATCCTTCCAGACCCCCGCTGTGAACGTCCTTTTTGCCTCTGCCGAAGTCTCGCCATTCGCCAAAGTGGGCGGGTTGGCCGATGTCGCCGGGTCCCTTCCGGTCGCGCTCAGGGCGCTGGGCCACGACGCCCGCATCGTCATGCCTGCCTACCGCATGGTGCTCGACGACCCGCGATGGTCCACGCGCGACATCGCACGGTTCACCGTCGAAGTCGGGCCGGGCTGGACCGAAGAAGCCGTCGCCTACGCCTCGTCCATCGAAGACGTTCCCGTGATCCTCGTCGGCAGCGACCGATGGTTCCAAGACGCCGTCTCCAGCGAAACGGTCTACACGCCCGGCGAGGACCAATACCTGTTCTTCGCCCGCGCCGCCCTGGAAGCCACCAAGGCCCTCGGCTGGAAGCCCGACGTCGTGCACGCGAACGATTGGCACATGGCGTTCCTGCCCCTGCTGATGCGCGAAGGCGGCGACCGCACGTGGGCCGACGTCGGCGCGGTGTTCACCATCCACAACCTGGCCTACCAAGGCTGCTTCGGTCCTGAGTTGCTCGACCAACTTGGCCTGCCGCGACGCCTGTTCAACATGCACCAAACCGAGGCGTGGGGCGCGCTCAACTTCCTCAAAACGGGGTGCGTGTTCTCCGACCAGGTGAACACGGTCAGTCCGCGTTACGCCCACGAGATCCAGACGCCCGAATTCGGTTGCGGCTTGGACGGCGTCATGCGGATGCTCCACGGCCACGGGGCGTTGCACGGCATCCTGAACGGTCTCGACACCGGTCGCTTCGACCCTTCACAGGACCCCGCTTTGGTTCGCAACTTCTCGGCGGACGACCGATCGGGCAAGGCGGATTGCCGCGCGGCGCTGATGCGCGAACTCGGGCTACCCGAAATCGAAGGGTGCCCCGTGGCCGGGGTGGTGAGCCGCCTGAGCGAACAGAAAGGCATGGACCTGATGCTGCACGCCGCCGACGCGCTGGCCGCCGTCCCGATCCAGTTGGTGGTCCTGGGCGTGGGCGACCCTTGGTTGGCCGGTGAGTTCCAGGCCCTACAAGAGCGACTGCCGAACCACGTCCGCTTCGTCGAGCGGTTCGACCTCGATCTGGCGCAGCGCATCTATGCCGGGTGCGACCTGTTCCTGATGCCCAGCCGGTACGAGCCGTGCGGGTTGGGCCAGTTGATCGCCTTGCGCTACGGCACGTTGCCCGTGGTGCGCGAGACGGGCGGCCTTGCGGACACGGTTTGGGAAGGCGTGAACGGCTTTTCGTTCTTGCCACAGACCGAAGACGCGTTTCTCGGGGCGGTTCGGCGTGCGCGCGAGGCGTTCTGCGACCCCGTGCGGTGGCAGGCGATGCAGACGACGGCGATGTCGGGAGACTACGGCTGGGTGCGGAGCGCAGGCGAATACGAGGCGCTTTATGGCCGGGCCATCGCCCGCCGCCAACCGGTCCTGACCGCCTAGGAAAGCACCATGGGCAGGATTCTCTCTATCCATTCGTTCAGGGGCGGGACGGGAAAGTCGAACACATCGGCGAATCTCGCCGCCGTCTACGCGCTACAGGGCGAGCGGGTGGGCGTGGTGGACACCGATATCCAATCTCCCGGCATCCACGTGCTTTTCGGCGTGGACGAGGTTGGCGGACACCCGACGCTCAACGACTATCTGTACGGTTCGTGCGAGATCGAGGCGTGCGCCTTGGACGTATCGGGTGCCGTTGGTGCGCAAGGGGGTGTGTTCCTGATCCCCAGCAGCGTCAAGCCCGGCGAGATCGCGCAAGTGTTGCGGCAGGGATACGACGTCGGGCTGCTCAACGACGGGTTCCAGCGCCTGATCGAAACGCTCGCGCTCGACGTGCTGATCATCGACACGCACCCGGGCATGAACGAAGAGACGCTCCTCTCCATCGCGATTTCCGATGCGTTGGCTGTGGTGATGCGGCCCGACAAACAGGATTACCAGGGCACGGGCGTCACGGTGGATGTGGCGCGGCAACTCGGGGTGCCTTGCCTGAAGATCGTGATCAACAAGATGCCTCCGAGTTTGGATGCTTCGCGCTTGGCCGCGCAGGTGGCCGAGACGTATGGTTGCGACGTGGCTGGGGTCGTGCCGCACAGCGACGACTTGATGGAACTAGCGAGTTCGGGCGTGTTCGTGGCGCAGCATCCCGCCCACCCCGTCGCCG
>JACFNW010000486.1 GCA_019454665.1 Fimbriimonadaceae bacterium
TCCATTTTAGCCCGGTCCCGACAGCAAAGCCCAAGCTGCCCTGCGTGGAATCGCCCTTGACTCGGTGAATTTCTGAGGTAGAGTGTCTCCTGTTCGTCGGCCTAGGCGCCGACGTTCGAAGGTGGCGGAGTGTCGGTTTCGGCGCTGAGTGCTTACGAGTTGGGCCCGCGAATCGGATCGGGCGGAATGGGTGTGGTGTTTGGCGCGAAGCACCGCGTTCTGGCGCGCGAAGTCGCCATCAAGTTCCTCCACCCCAACTACATTGATGACGCGGAAGCCGTCGAGCGTTTTCTCCGCGAAGCTCAGGTCATCGCGCTCCTGGACCACGAGAACATCGTCAAGATCCACGACTCGGGCGTCTCCGAACGTGGTCCTTACCTCGTGATGGAGAAGCTGACCGGCGAGACGCTCAAGGCCCGGCTCGAGCGGGGCCCTCTTTCCCAACCCTTGGCCATCCAAATCGCCGATCAAGTGCTCCAAGGGTTGGCCGCGGCGCATCGCAAAGGGGCGGTCCATCGCGATATCAAACCAGCCAACATCTGGATCAGCGACCGCGACGCCAAAGCCAAACTTCTCGACTTCGGCATCGCCAAGCTGGGAGACCGCACTTCGATCACCACGACCGGCGCAGCCATGGGAACGGTGACGTACATGAGCCCCGAGCAGGCAGCGGGCAAGGCATGCGGCCCCCCATCCGACCTCTACAGCTTGGCCGTCGTCCTTTACGAGATGCTGATCGGCAAGCCACCTTTCGAAGGCGACACGATTCAGGTCCTCCAGAAGCACGTCAAGGCGACGCCGCCAAGCCTTCCGGCTCGATTCCCCGCGCACTTGCGATCCGCTGTTGCTAAGGCGTTGGCGAAGAAGCCCGAGCAGCGCTTCGAATCTGCCGAAGCCATGCGGAAAGCGCTCCTCGATGCGAATGCCCCGGGCCGACCCGTCCGGCGCAACGTGTTGGCCGTTGGCGCCCTTTTGGCTCTTGCGATCCCCACGACGTTCCTAATGAGTCGCCCGACGCAGCCTATCCGGGGCCAGGATGTCCCAGCGCCCAGTGCCTCCACCGTGACGGTCTCTCGAATGGAGGTGATTCCGTTCGAAACCAGAGAGGAGGTTGACGCCACCTTGGGGCCCGGCCAAACTGCCACGCAAGCCGGGACGAATGGGGAGGAGGAGGTTACCGTCGAGATCAGGAACGGCCAGGAGCGCGTGCTGAGCCGCAAGGTGGTGCGCCCTCCGATCCCGCAGGTGGTGAAGGTGTCCTTGTTCAATCTGAAATGCCCGAAGTGTGGCGGCTGGAACACCCGGGACGCCAAGTACTGTCAAGAAGGTTGCGGACACCGCTTTTCAGGAGGTGCATCCCCATGAAGTGGATTCTCTCATTCATTCTACTGTTATCGCTTGAATGTGTACCTTTTGCTTGGACGCGTCTACTCCATGCGGAGAGCCCATACGCCGAGCAACCACAGACCATGAAGTGTGGGAGATGTGGCAAGACGGTTCCTCGGGCTCAAGCCTGCAATCAATGCGGATGGAAGCCGCCTTCGCCTCGTCCTGGACCACGCCTGACGAGTACGGTCCTCTTTGATGAGTTGCCGCCATCTGCGACCATCAAGGTCAACGGAGCGACTCTACGAACTCGCGAATACCGAGCTACGATTCGACGAGGAAGCTCCCTTGCTGTAAGATATACGGTCGAGGCGTTCGGCTACCAATCGCACAACGGGAGCCTTACATTGCGCGCCGGATCGCGAGAGAGGGTTGCCGTGAAACTTGCCAAGCTCGTTTCGCTTCAGGTTGCCTTAGAACCGCCCGACGCTACTCTCGAGGTGCAAGGCAAGCGGGTGCATCCGGGCACACACCAGGTCGCACTGCCTTCGGATGGTTTGGTTGGCGTTTACGCCACGGCGCCGGGATACTCCGATTATCGAGAAGTCTTGAGCCTTTCTAACCGCGCTCCAGGCGAGAACATATCGCTATCCATCAAGTTGAGGAGAGGAGTAGTCGTCCGGTTTGACGTCGAACCTCTTGCTGCCACCGTCGAGGTCGGAGGCAAGGTTCTCGACGACAAGGAGTTGAAACTGGACATCGAGCCCGGTCAAACCAAGACTGTCGAGGCCCGCGTCACCTGCGAAGGCTTCAAGCCACAGACCATCACGATCAGGGCAACCGAGGGCGAAACTCTGCAACCCATAGTGGTGCGATTGGAGCCCGCAAGTGTGCAACATGCAAAGCTGAGGTTTGCGGGCTCGCCCCACGATGCGGTCATCAACGTGGATGGAAACGCCGTTGATGGCAAGGAGCACATCGTCTCGGTTGACACAGAGAAAGAGGTGACGGTCACC
>JACFNW010000487.1 GCA_019454665.1 Fimbriimonadaceae bacterium
AGTGAAGGTGAAGAGGGTCTGTTCGTTGCCCGCTTGCGGCCCGATCGGGTCGAGCACGGGGGGTTCGTTCACTTCGGCGACGGTGAACGTCACCGTTTCGCTGTCGGACAGCAACCCCGTTCCGTTGTCGGTCACGACCACGTCGAACATGAACACGCCGTCCTGGGCTTCGCTCGGCGTCCACGTGAACTCGCCGGTGACCGGGTTGATGGCCGCGCCGGCGGGTTCGCCCGAGAGTGAGAAGGTGAGGGTGTTCGGGACTGCGCCGGGGTTGACGGTGTCGGTGTCGCTCGCCGTCGCAGTGAAGGTGAAGAGGGTCTGTTCGTTGCCCGCTTGCGGCCCGATCGGGTCGAGCGTGGGAGGGGTGTTGACTTCGTTCACGGTGACCGTGATCGTCTCGCTGTCGGTTTCGAGGTTCACGTCGGTGACGACGACGTCGAACATGAACACGCCGTCCTGACCCTCCGTTGGGACCCACGTGAACTCTCCGGTGAGGGGATTGATGCTCGCGCCTGCGGGTTCGCCCGTGAGCGAGAAGGTGAAGCTGTCCAGGTCCGGGTCGGACGCCGTGGCAGTGAAGGTGATCAGCGTCAGTTCGTCGCCGGATTGGGGCCCGATGGGATCGAGCACAGGGGGCGCTGGCGCCCGCCACGCGCCGATGATCGCCGCACCGGCACCCAGAATCCCGACCGCGATCGTGACCGACCGGAACCACGGGATGCTCCCAAGACCGAACCCTCTCTGCTCAGATTTCCACTTCGACATTGAACGACACCTTCAGAAGCTCCTTCACTCGACCGATACGACCAATAGCCGTTCGTACGCCTTCCGTAGCGACCACCGGAATTCTAGCAGGTTTTCGAGAGCGACAGGTCCCCATTCATAGGGACTCCGGACGACTTTTTCTTCATCTTTCAATCCATTTCGGGGGGTAGAGTGAGCGTATGGCCCTTCAAGCCCGCGCAGTGTTGCTCGAAGTCCCCGGCGAATCCGCCGTGCTCCGCGATGTCCTCGTTGACCCGCCGGGCCCCAACGAGGTCTTGGTTCGGCTCGTCGCCAGCGGCGTCTGCCACACCGACCTCACGGTGAAGAACCTACACGGCAACGGGATGCCGTTCCCCATCGTCTTGGGCCACGAAGGAGCGGGTTACGTCGAGCAGGTCGGCGAAGGCGTCTCGCACCTGGCCGCCGGCGACCCCGTGGTGATCACCTACCGTGCCCCCTGCGAGCAATGCCCCGCCTGCCGTAGAGGCGATCCGCGACGTTGTTATATGGCGTTGCGTCCGAAGCCGCGCATCCGCCGCGCCTCGGATGGAGCGCAATGCTCTCAGGTGCTGCGCTGCGGTACGTTCGCCACACACACGGTGGTTCATGCCAAAGCCGCCATCAAGATGCCCGCCGACATGCCCCTCGACCGCGCGTGCCTCATCGCGTGCGGCGTCATCACGGGCGTCGGGGCCGCCATGAACACCACCCCGGTGTTCGCCGGCTCGCGCGTGGCCGTCATCGGTTGCGGCGGAGTGGGCCTGAGCGTTATCCAAGGGGCGAGGTTGCAGCACGCCAGCCAGATCGTGGCCGTGGACGTCAACCCGGTCAAGCTCCAATGGGCCAAGGACTTCGGCGCTACCCATACGGTGAACGCCGCCGAGTGCGACCCCGTGGCCGAGGTTCGGAGGCTGACCGACGACGGTTGGGATGGGGGCGTCGAGTACGCGTTCGAAGCCACGGGCATCCCGATGTGTACCGAACAAGCGATCAAGATGCTCTCCTACGGCGGCCGCGCCACCACCATCGGCTTCCCGGCGCAAACCGATGCGGTCACCCTCAACCTTGGGGATATGGCGACGGGCGTGTATTGGAACAAGGCCGGTCTGAACGTGTGCCACTGCGGCGACGCGCTCCCTTCGCACGACTTTCCGCTGATGGCGCAACTCTATCTGGATGGGCAACTGAACCTGGACGCGATGGTGACCCGGCGGATCGGCCTGGAAGACGTCGAGGACGCCTTCCACGAGATGGAGACGGGCAACGTCATCCGCTCGGTCATCATGCTCTAGGTTGCTTTTTCCATTGGGTCCCAGCAAGAATTCCTCAAGAATCTCGCGATTGGACTTGACTTCCGTCGCGGGGGGGGGTAAGAACGGCTCATGTTAGGAGTCGTTTTGCTCGCAGGGTTGACGTGGAACTGGTACGTGGAGGATCAAACGGGCGTGCCAATTCCGGATGCGGATCAGGAGATCATCCGAGATATCGTGGCCCAATATGCGATGAGCATCGCGCCGTACTCGGGCCAAACGGCGCTGGAGTATGGAAACCAGGTGACCGAGGAAATGCTTCAGG
>JACFNW010000488.1 GCA_019454665.1 Fimbriimonadaceae bacterium
CGGACGTGGATCAATCGAGCGGCTTCAGACCCGCCTCGATCTCCGCCCGCCTGGGCTCGAGGAACGGAGGCAGCGCCAGCCGCTCGCCGAGATGCTCGGGGTCTTCGTCCGAGGCGAACCCCGGTCCATCGGTCGCCAACTCGAACAGCGTCCCTCCCGGCTCGCGGAAGTACAGGCTCTGGAAGTAGTACCGGTCAATCAGGCCCGACGTGCGAAAGCCCATCCCCTCGAGGACGCTCTGCTTGGCCAACAACTCGGCGGTGTCCGCGACCCGAAACGCCACGTGGTGCACCCCGCCCGCACCGAGCCGACCCGTCATCTCGAACTCCTCCGAGACCAGGCGAACCCGGCCGTACGTCCCGTTCAGCGCCTCCAGCGTCGAGTCGTCCTTGGCTTGGTAGCCGAGCACTTCCTGCAAGACGCCTGCGGTCGAGGTGGGTCTCAGGCTGGCCAGATCCACTCCCAGGATGCCGACGATGGCGGCTTCCGGGGGGGCGACCTGCGTCCAAGGCTGCGACTGGACCTCGCGTCCTGCGACCTCTTCGAGCTCCAAGCGCTGGCCTTCGGGGTCCATGAACAGGATGGAGCCCTCGCTCGGAAACAGCTCGACGCCGTGGGAGGTCAGCCGCTCGCGCCAGTATTCTGTGGAACCGTCGGGGATGCCGAACGTGGTCAGCGTGGCGAACCCGAGGCCGGGCCGATTGGCGCTGATCAGCGGCCAGTCGAAGAACGTCATGTCCGTTCCGGGGCTGCCCGCCTTGTCCGCGTAGAACAGGTGGTACGCCTTGACGTCGTCCTGATTGACGCTCCTCTTGACGAGGCGGAGCCCCAAGACGCCCGTGTAGAAGTCTCGGTTGTTCCGGATCTTGGCGGTGACGGCGGTGACGTGGTGAATGGAATGCGAGTTCATGGCTGATTCAACCCGAAGCCGAGTCGCCGCGTTTCGAGCGAGAGGCGTTAGGCATGAATGGGGGCTTGGGCCTTCCGCACCACGATGGCCGGGTCGAGGAGCCGGGGCTCGTCCATGCGGGTTGCTTGTATAATGAAGGACTGATGGTAGACGGACATCTACCCATGATGGAGCGGGACCGACGTCCGCTCCGCAGCCTGTTCCTCGACCTGAACTCGTACTTCGCCTCGGTCGAGCAACAGGAACACCCCGAGTTGCGCGGCCGCCCCGTCGGCGTTGGCGCGGTCGAAGCCGAGAGCGGCACGATCATTGCCGCCTCCTATGAAGCCAAGGCGTTTGGCGTGCGGACCGGGACAAAGGTGGGCGAAGCCCGCCGCATGTGCCCCGGCATCGTGTTGGTCCACGGCAACCACAAGACGTACGCTGCCTACCACAATGCGATCCTGAAGGCCGTCGAGGACGTTCTGCCCGTGGAGAAGGTGCGGAGCGTGGACGAAATGTCCTTCCGCCTGATCGGCGAGGAAGCCGAGCCGGCGCGGGCGATCGAACTGGCCAAGGCGCTCAAGGCGATCATTCGAGAGCGGGTGGGAGAGTGCATGCGTTGCTCCATCGGCATCGCCCCGAACACGTTCGTGGCCAAGCTGGGCACCGAGATGCAGAAGCCCGATGGCCTGGTCTTGATCGAAGGCCACGAATTGCCTGGCCGGCTGGCGTGCTTGCGGCTCACCGACTTCACGGGCATCAACCGTCGCATGGAGATTCGGCTCCAAGCGCAAGGCATCTTCACGGGTGCCGACCTCTGCCGGGCGAGTCAGGACCTCCTCCATCGCGCGTTCGGTTCGGTGATCGGCGAGCGGTGGTGGTATCTGCTCCGTGGCTACGAACTGGTCGAGGAGCCCACTCAGCGCCGCACCCTGGGGCATTCTCACGTGCTGCCGCCCCGCTTGAGGACCGAAGAGGGAACCCGGGAAGTCCTCCTCAGGCTGCTTCACAAAGCCGCCGCCCGACTTCGATCCGAGGGGCTCTGGGCCGAGGGCATGGCCGTCAGCGTGCGCGGCATCCGGCAGAACTGGTCGTTCAAGACGCGCATGCCGCCGACTCAGGACACGCACACGATGCAGGAACACGTCCTGAAGGCCTGGCCACAGCGAACGTTCGCCGCGCCGATCCAAGTCGGCGTGACCTTCTACGACCTCAAGCCCTCGGCCGAGGTGACGCCGAGCCTCTTCGACTCGACGGTCGAACGCGCCGACCTGAGCCGAGCGGTGGACAAGCTCAATCACAAGTTCGGGAAGAACTCTGTCTTCCTCGCCGGGATGGAGCACGCCAAAGACACCGCACAGGAGCGCATCGCGTTCAACAAGACGCAGCTGTTCAGCGAAGGGAAGGACGACAACGTGGTCGAGTAAAGCGAACGGGGCGCG
>JACFNW010000489.1 GCA_019454665.1 Fimbriimonadaceae bacterium
CCGTTGAACGTGCCGCCGAAGTTGATGTAGCTGACGTTGGCCGCGCTGATCGAGGACGCCACAACGCCGGCGCTGCCGTCAATCAGTTTCTTGCCGCCAAACTGCGTCTGCTGCGCGATGCGGCTGATGGACTCGGCGATCGAGTTGAGCTGGCTCTGGTTCGCCTGAACCTGCGAGTCGCTCAGCGTCGCGCTGTTCGCACCGGCGACGGCCAACGCTCGGGCATCCTTGAGCAGGGTGCCGATCTCGTTGAGCGCGCCTTCGGCGGTCTTGGCGAAGTTCATCGCGTCTTGGTTGTTGCGAACGGCCTGGTCGATGCCGGCGATCTGGGCCCGGAAGGTCTCCGAGATGATCAGACCCGCAGGATCGTCCGCGCCAGAGTTGATGCGGAGACCCGTCGAAAGCCGGGTGATCGAGCGGTTGGCCTCGATGTTCGTCGAGTTCAGGTTGCGCAAAGCGCCCATTGCTGAAATGTTCGTGTTGATACGAAACGACATGTTTCCTCCGTGTCCGGTCCGATGACCGGGGTTCTGCGGGGCGCTGCCTGGACCACCTGGTCCCTCTCACGCGGAGCTTCCGTGCTGCCCGCTGGCTCTCTCATTGGCCCGTCGGAAACCGCTCAATCTGTCAGCATTACCGGGTGTCCCGAATCCCAGCAACCCTGCTAGCTGGTAGTTCTGGCGGCATGGCATCGGGGCGCTGGCGCGGGCCATCTCTCCTCCCTCGGCGGCAATCCGGCAGATGCCGACAGGATCGTTGGCCAGCGTTGGCAGGCTCCACCCAGAGCGGATTCCCAGAGGTTGTGTCGCTGCGGCTCGGACGACCCGCTTCAGCCAGGGCGGGAGCCCCTATGAGCAACCGGAAACCCTCGCCTTGGCTCATTGGCAGACCACGCGAGGGCCTTGGTCGCTCCGGGGGGTTGACCAGTCGTAATCCGTTGTTCTCTTGACGGCCCCGCGCGTATGGGGTACCTACGGAGTTGTTCGACGACCTCCGGGGCGATGCCCGAAGACTGGGTACAGTAGCCTCTGAACGTGGCCATTTCCGCTGAGCGCATCGTCGGTTCCGAACTCGTCGACATCGCCGCCAAGGTCGAGGCGGGCGAACGGCTGTCCCGCGAAGACGGCCTCAGGCTCTACGCCACGCCCAACCTGACCGCCGTCGGATGGCTTGCCAACCAGGTCCGGGAGCGCTGGCACGGACCGAAGACCTACTTTGTCCGCAACCAGCACATCAACTACACGAACATCTGCAACAAGTTCTGCAAGTTCTGCAGCTTCTACGCCAAGAAGGGCGGCCCCGACCCCTACGAGATGAGCCTCGACGAAGTGCGGCGACGGCTCGAATGGCACAAGGACGTCCCGATCACCGAGGTCCACATGGTGGGCGGGATCAACCCTCGGCTTCCTTACTCCTACTACATGGACCTGGTGCGGACGGTGAAGGATGTGCGCCCCGGCGTCCACGTCAAGGCGTTCACGGCCGTCGAGATCGTCGAAATCGCCCGCGTGGGCAAAGTCTCGTTCGAACAAGCGCTCGCCGACCTCATCGAGGCGGGGCTCGATTCCCTGCCCGGCGGCGGCATCGAGGTGCTCTCCGAGCGCGTTCACCGCGAGTTGTTCGGCAAGAAGCTCAACGGCGAGGAGTGGAAGGCGGTCGCCCGCGCCGCTGCCAAGCTGGGCCTGAAGCAGTACGCCACGATGCTTTACGGCCACATCGAGACGGACGAAGAACGGGTGGACCACCTCATCCAACTCCGCGAGCTACAGGACGAGACGGGCCACTTCCTGACGTTCACGCCGCTTTCCTTCCACCCGGAAGGCACGGAACTCGAGCACATCAAGCCGCTCACGGGCGATGTGGACCTGCGGAACATCGCGGTCAGCCGCCTCATGCTGGACAACTTCGCCCACATCAAGAGCTTCTGGATCATGAACACCGCGCCGGTCACGCAGGCGGCGCTGTGGTACGGGGCAGACGACGCCGACGGACTGGTCCACGAGTACGAGATCACGTACAAAGACGGCGAGTGGGGCAACAAGCGGCAGGCGCTCACCTACGACAACATGGTTTACATGATCGAAGAGGTGGGCCGTGTGCCGATCGAGCGCGACTCGCTGTACCACGAGATCGTGCGCGAGCAGCCCGTCGCCCCCAAGCGCACGCTCATCCCGCTCGCTCAAGCGTAAGTCGGGACTCGATGCCTCTGTACCGTGTTGTCGAGGCACCCGAGGCGAGCGCACTGCGGGCGAGCGGAGGCCTTCCGACGCGGTCTCCTACCGGTCAGGAGTCGAAACCGTTCTTCACGACATGGGAGCAGGCCCTC
>JACFNW010000490.1 GCA_019454665.1 Fimbriimonadaceae bacterium
AATCCGTCCAGCACACCGTGACCATGCACAGGAACAGGAACAGCATCGGCGCGGCGATGTTCGTCCGCCGGATGGCCTCGTTCGTGTTCCGCGTTCGGTCCTCGCGCAGGCTGGAGGCCCGCAGCACGGCCGCCGCAACCACCCAGATAAACCAGTAGATTCCCTGCCGCAACATGAAGAACTGGTCGTTGAGCCACCAGCGCTTGCCCGAAACGACGGCGTCGAACGGCGCGTGCTTGTCGGTCCAGTGGTAGATCTCGTTCATCCCCGCCATGATCGGCAGGAACGCGAGGCCCATCGCGACGAGCATCGGCGCTCCCCCGCCCGCTTCCCAGATGCGAAGCAACGGCAGGCTCCAGCGGCCCCGCACGGTATGGTGCAACAACGTCAGGCCGAAACACCCCAGCGTCAGCATCATCCAGAACGTGAACCCGTAGAGGTAGGACTGGAAGAAGTGCGTCTGGTTCTGGCTGTACGCCATGGCGCACAGGCCGCCTCCGACGAGGAGCAGCGCTCCACCGAGCGGCAGCGTCTTGCCGAAGTCGGCTCGGCCTTGTGCGGGTTGGATTTCGTCGTGTCCGTGGCTCATCTTAGTGGCCACCCTCCTCGGGTTTCGAACCGGCGGCCTTCTTCTGGGCTTCGGTGAACGCGTTCTTCCATTCGATTTGTTCGGGGGCTGGGATGCCGAGTTTCTCCTGTTCTTCCGCGCTCAGCCCGCTCGCGTCGTAGTACTGGCTGAGTTGGAGCGCGCGGATGTAGGCGACGATCGCCCAGCGGTCCATTTTGCCCTTCTCCGCGCCGACTCCCGAGTCAATGCGGGTGCCTTGCTGGTACATCACGCCAAAGCCGTTCGAGATGACCTCGTAAAAGTGGCCGAGGGGCATTTCGCGCAGGCGATCCGTATGGAACGAGGCCGGGGGCCGTCGCAGCGAAAGTCCACGCTGGGCGATCATGCCCTTGCCGTCGCCGGCCGCTCCGTGGCAGTGGCTGCAGAAGATGGTGAACCGCTCCTTGCCGCGCTCGAGCAGTTCCTTGCTCACTTGCACGCGGGCGGGCAGATCGGTGATCAGTTTTCCGTCCACGCGTCCGGTGAAGAACGCGTCGTCGTGGCGCAATTCGCCCCGCGCCACCGTGCCGGCGACCGGCAGCCGGTCGGCCTTGCCGTCGCGGAAGAACTCGTTCTCGTCCTGGGCGACCTTCTTCGACTGGTACCACATGTCAATGTGGCAACCGGTCGCGGCGAAGGCGACTCCGGCGAGCGAGACGAGATGGATCCAGTGCCGTGCTCTAATCGTTCTCAACCTCCGAAACATGTTGCGCACCCAGACCGCGCAGGAACTCGGAAACGCGGCTGGGGTCGAATTGGGGATCGTCGCTCTCGACGCACAGGAAGAACTTGTTTTGCGAAGCGAGTTCGAAGTTCTTGCCGCCGAAGATGGGGTGGTGCGGTCGGGGCATCCCGTTCATGCCGAGCATGCCGAACACCGCGCCGAACGCGGCGAACAGGATGGTGCACTCGAACGTCACCGGGAAGAATGAGGGCCAGCTGAAGTTCGGACGTCCGCCAACGTTCATCGGGTAGTCGATGACGGCGGTGTAGTACTGCAATCCGAGTCCGGCGAACGCCCCGATCACGCCGCAGACGAAGATCAGCCAAGGCACCTTGGCTTCCTTGAAACCGATCGCCTCGCTCAGCCCGTGGACGGGGAACGGCGTGTACGCTTCCACGCGCGTGTAGCCGGCGGCATGCGTCCTCTCGGCGGCCTCGAGCAGGTCGTCGGGGTCGTCGAACTCGGCGAGGATGCCGTGCAGTCGCGGTTGTTCCAAGGTCGTCTCACTCATCGGCGGTCACCTTTTCCGGCGTGCGCGCAACAACGGCGGCGGGCTTGGGCGCGCCGTGTCGTCCGGTCATTTTGTAGAACAGTTCCTTCACTTCGAAGATGTTGATGATGGGCAAGAACCGCAGGAAGAGCCACATCAGGAACGTGAACAGACCCATCGTTCCGATATAGAGGCTCCAATCCCAGAACGTGCCGAAGTACATGCCCCATGAACTCGGCAGGAAGTCGCGGTGCAGCGTGGTGGCCACGATGACGAACCGCTCCAACCACATGCCGATCGAGACGATGAAGCAGACCACCATGAGGACCGGCAGGTTCTGCCGAATCTTCTTCGACCAAAGAATCTGCGGAGCGAGGCCGTTGCAGAAGATGAGCGCCGCGTACGACCACCAGTAGGGGCCGGTCATGCGGTTGAGCATCATGTCCCGCTCGAACGGGTTGCCGCTGTAGAACGCGAAGAACGCTTCGCAGATGTAGCCATAGAA
>JACFNW010000001.1 GCA_019454665.1 Fimbriimonadaceae bacterium
TGGGGCGCGATGTCTCAGACGCGACAACCCTGTGGGCCGCCACCGGCGGCCCAAGGCCGGAGACACCGATGGAAGTACTCGTACGCAACGCCGAAGGCAACGTCACCCAACGAGATCGCGAGTACGCCGCCAAAAAACTCGGACGCCTCGACCGCTACTTCAGCCAAGCCCAGAAGGTCGAGATGGTGCACCGAAAGGAAAAGCACGGGCACCGGATCGAGATCACCGTGTTCGCCGACGGGCTCACCGTCCGGGGCGAAGAACACGATCTGACCGTCCGAGCGGCGATCGACCGCGTCACGGACAAACTGGAGACGCGGTTGCGACGCCTGAAAGGGCGGCTCCTCCACAACCACCGCAAACGAGGCGCGACCCCGCCAAGCGCGCTCCAGGAAATCCACGCCGACGAGGAAGAGGCGGACCTGCTCCCGCTCGCGGAGCGCAAACAGTTCGATCCCAAGCCCATGTCCATCGAGGAGGCCGCGCTTCAGATGGAGATGGTGGACCACCCGTTCTTTGTGTTCACGAACTCGGAGACCCGCCGCACCGAGGTCATCTACAAACGACGCGATGGCAAGTACGGACTGCTCGAGCCGATGTAGAGGTCCAGCGGGTTCGAGCCGGGCGCACCACGCATGGGATGAACCGCCTTGGCGGTCCGAGCGTGTAACATGAAGGAACCATGCTTACCCTCCTTGCTCTCGGCCTGGTTTTGCCGCAGCAGACTTACGAGATCGCGCGGCAAGTCAGCCCCGGCGCAAAACAGGCGTACGCGATCAAGACCACGATCCACGCGGGGCTGGCCATCGTCTACTCCGGGCGCATGCTGGAGACCATCGAATCCGTCGAACCCAACGGGACCTATACGGTTCGCGTCGCGACGATCGCTGGCGAACTCAAAGTCGGCGAAGACACGTTCACCAGCGAGGCCGCCGAGCCCACGTTGATCAAACGGAGCACGTCCGGCGCGGTGCTCGAAATCGTGGGCGTGGCGAGCGACCCCGACCGGTACCGGCTGGCCACGCTGGACGCCTTCTACTACCCCGGCAAGCCCGTGGCCGTGGGCGACACGTGGCGTCGCGAGGGGCCGGGCAACGTCCGCCAGGCCGCGCCGCCCTACCGGGCCGATTACACGGTCGAGGCTCTGGAAACCGTCGGCGGGGTCGAGGCTCTCAAGATCAAGGCAGCGGTTCAAGAGATCCGCTCTGAGAAGGCCGCCCGCGCCGAGGGCACCTACTGGATCTCGACCAAGGACGGCTGGATCGTGAAGGCCGACCTCGATTGGATCGGGGTTCCCTTTTGGGGCTCGCCCAACCCCGTGAACGTCAAGCTCGCGATCGAGCGTCTACCGGTCGGATAGAGGCGTCGGGTCATTCTCTTCGCCGCGACGCCAGGGCCAACGCCGCCACGATGAACGCGTCTTCCACGCACTGCTCGGCGAGGAAGCGCAACGCCGGGATCTTGCCCGACTGCGCCAAGATGCCGACCGCGCCGCACTCGTCGCCGCCCGAGTACGCCGCGAGCGCCTCGTTGAGTTCGGGATGGGTTCTTAACGCGGGCTTGAGCGCCTCCATCAGGGCCTGGTCGCGCTCAAAGCCCTCGGCCAGGAACATGCGGTAGACGTCGCTCTCGCACACGAACATCCGCGCCACGCCCAGCAGACAGCGCCGCCGCGTGATCACCGAAACGCTCTGTTGCGCCTCGGCGAGGATGATCGGCAGGTCGGCCGGATCGCCGAGGCATCCGAGCGCGTAGGCGACTTCGCTGGCCGCCTCGTCGTTGTATCGCTCGAGCGATTGGCGAAGGAACGGCCCCGCCGCGAACAATTCGAGTTCCGAAACCGCCTCGGCAGCCGCGATGCGCACGCTGGGGTGCTGGTCGAGCAAGGCATCGCAAATGGCTTCGGAGGCCGATGTGGCCCCGAGGACGCGCAAGGCTTGGAGGGAGGCGCGGCGCAGGTCGGGATCGCCCCGCTCGCCGGCCGCCTTGGTGAGCACCTCGATCGCGCGCGGGTCGCCGATGCGGCCCAGGGCTTTGGCCGAAGCGCGCCTCAGCAACGACCGAGGGCTCTCCAAGAACTTCATCAGCACCTCGACGGCCTGCGGCCCGCCGAGTTCGCCCAGGGCCTCGATGGTCTCTTCCTCGACCAAGTCGGGGTGGTTCTCCAGCATGTGGATGAGTTCTTGGACGCTGCGCGGATCGCCCAACTTGCCCAGCGCCACGGCAGCCTGCCGCCGCACGCGGGGCGATGGGTCGTGCAGCGCCTTCACCACTTCGCTCCCGGCCAGGGCGTAGTTCTCCTTGGCCACTTCGCGGATGGCCGTCTCGCGGGCGCGTTCGTCGCCGCTCTGCGAA
Organism: Fimbriimonadaceae bacterium; assembly: GCA_019454665.1. Classification (GTDB taxonomy): domain Bacteria; phylum Armatimonadota; class Fimbriimonadia; order Fimbriimonadales; family Fimbriimonadaceae; genus UBA2387. Next base: position 2,356 of record JACFNW010000001.1, read on the forward strand.
TAGCGCTTGAACGCTTGTGCGCCCTTGGGCGAGACCCGCGAAAGGTGGCTCAACGTCTCGCGGAACGAGCGCGAACCCGACTCCTGAACGCCCGCCAAGGCGAACAGGCTCACGAAGCGCAAGCCCATCGCCGTGCCGAACACGATCTTGTAGGCCACTTCCGCCTCGACGTTCGTGCGGAGCGCGGCCATCAGCGCCGCGCCCAGCAAAGGTGCCACGCCGCCGACCAGCGCTTGAGTGGCCATGCCCGCGCCCAGATAGTTGGCCCGGTCTTCGGGCTTTGCCGTGGCCAGCAACAGGTTGAACTGCGTGGTGGCGATGCCGCCCCAGATGAAGCCGGTGAACAGGTGGCCCGCCATGAGGATGATCGTGTTCGCTTGATCCCTGCCCGGGTGGCAGAACAGCCACATCACGGGCGTCAGCACCAAGCCGCTGCCCAAGATGCCGAGCAGCGGCCGGTTGCCGTACTTGTCCGCCAAGAACCCCCAGATGCCCACCGTGAGCGTCATCGCGAGGGCATGGGCCACGCCGAGCAACTGGATCGTCGCGAACGGCAGCTTGAGCGTTTCAAGTGCAAACGCGCTGAACAGGTTGCCCGCGAACGCTTGGCCCGCGATGAACAGCACCAGGAACACCAACACCCGACGGAACGGCGCATCGCTGAACGGCGAACGGATGGCGCGCACCCCGTCCCACAGGTTCTGCTTGACGGGGTTTTCCCTGGGCAGGTCCTTCATCTTGAGGAAGAAGAAGAAGCTGATCGCCGCGCACAGCGAGCCGAACCCGAAGATGAGGGCGAACCCGAGAGGCTCTTCGTCCAGACGCCGGAAGTGGTCGAGGGCCAGACCGCCCAGCATGCCCGCCGCCGCGCCGACCGACGTGGCGATGGCCGTTCGACGGCTGAAGAACCACCCACGCGAACTGGCTGGGACCATCTCGGCCAACCAATCGTTGTACACGGGGTTGACCAACAACACGGCCAAGCTGGCGACGCCGACGCAGACCACCATGAGCGCCAGCTTCAGGTCCGCCGGGCCCATCATCACGGGCAGGAAGGCCAGCGGGATGTAGAAGACGCGCCACATCAACCCGCCCGGCAAAACCCATCCCTTGTAGTTGGGCCAGCTTCGCCCGAGGATGCCGCCGGGGATTTGGAAGATGCCGAGCAGGCTCGGGACAGCGGTCACCAAACCGATCCACAGGTCGCTCCCGCCGAGCATCTTGATGAAGCCGACGATGAACGAACCGCCCACCACGGTCGCGAACGCTGTCGAAAACGCGCCATCGAGGTTCGCGTAACGCAGCGTCCGGAGGTTGTCCATCCGGGTGGGGCGAGAGGCCGTAGCCACAGCTTTGATTGTGAACGATGGACTCGGCGCGGGCCCAAAGAAAAAAATGCGGTCGGCTTTCCTAGGGCCGACCGCGAGGAGGTGACTTTGCAGTCCTTGTCGTTATCTGCCCGAGATTACGGGCCGAATGTTAACAAGCGCATGAAGATGGGTCCTTGGACGGACGACTTCAGCTACCTTTCATGCGTCTTCTTGGCAGGGACGCCTCCTCGCTTCTTGAACGCGCGCCGACGGAGGATCGGCACGATGAACATATACGTGCCGCTGACGCTGAGCGCCAGCAAAATGACGGCGACCAACGAGAGCAGCCACTCGTGGAAGAAGTCGCCGAAGAAACTCAGGTCGTGGATGTCCTCGGTCATCTGGTCGGCGCGGAACGAGGAGGTCAGCACCTCGCCCGTCTTGCCGTCCACCTGCACCTCGCGGTACCCATCCTTGCTGATGACCTTGAAGATGTTTCGCTTGGGCCGGTAGTCGATCCTGTCGATGTCCTTGTGGCTCTGAAGCTCGGGATGCCCCAAGGCGAAGGCGGCTTGGGCGGCCTGATCCAGCGTGATCACCTCGGCGAGCTGTTCGAACGAACCGCCCTTGGCCTCGGGCGGGCGCATCCAGGAGAGCCGGCCCTTGTTGGCCAGCAGGAAGCCGGTGACGGCGATCGAGGCGAGAAAGAGGGCGACACCGGCACCCATCCAGCGGTGCCAAACGCGTGATCCGTGATACATGGCTCAGTCCGTTGAGTCCTGCTGTTCGGGTGCCGTGGGGCGGTTGGGGTCGCGGAACGCGACGATGCCACCGACCAAGCAGATCAACCCCAGAACGCTCCAAAACACCGCAGGGTTCAGTTCGTGGATGTGCTGGCCCAAAATCAGCTGCTTGGTCGCCCCCGTGAAGTTGTGCGCGGCCATGAACGCGAGCTTCACGCCCACCCACCCGACGATGACGTACGCCAAGTGGTCGAGCTTCGGATAGCGTTCGAGCATCCCCACGAAAATCCCCGCCGCAAACCGTAGGAGGATGACGCCGATGATCGCCCCGAAGTAGATCACCCACAGTTTGTCGGGTTGCTTGACCAGGCCCACGGCCACCAGCACGCTGTCCACCGCGAACGCGATGTCGGCGATCTCGACGGCCACGACGGTCTGCCAAAACCCGCCGCCCTTCTTCTTTCCCTCCAGGTGTTTGGTGCTATGGACGACGAAGTGTTTGAGGGGCAGATAGATCAGGTACGCCGCGCCGATGGCCTGTGCCCACCAGAGTTGAATGATCCACTGCGCCAGCAGAATCGCGATCAGCCGGAAGACGAACGCGCCGCCCAAACCGTACAGCAACGCCTTCTTTTGGAGGGGGCGCGGCAGGTGCCGGACCATGATGGCCAACACCAAAGCGTTGTCGGCGGAGAGGAGCCCCTCAAGCAACACCAGGAACAAGACGATGCCGATATCGCCTGTGCTGAAGGTCTGCTCGATCATGAGGGGATTTGGCGCGGTCTTGACCGCCCGCCGTCCTATTCTGTCACAATTCGAGCCTGTCTCCCCTCTGGAGGTTCACCCGATGCCAACCTACGTTTACGAATGCAAAGCGTGCGAGAAAGTGTTCGAGGTGGAACAGCGCATCACCGCCGACCCCCTCAAGGATTGTGATTGCGGCGCCGAAGGCCAATTGCGACGGCTGATCCAGCCCGTCGGCATCCAGTTCGTCGGCTCCGGTTTCCACGTCAACGACTACAAGGGCTCCAGCGGTTCCGCCGCCCCAGCTCCGAAGGCCGAAGCCGGGGCTTGCGGCACGGACAGTTGCGCGTGCAAGACTGCCGACGCCGTTTGACTTCGCACCTCCGACTCGGGGACAATCCAAGGCGATGAAGCCTTCGGATTGGAGCGGCGTGCTCCCCGCGATCACCACACCCTTCCAAGCCGATGGCTCGGTGGACCTCGCGTTCCTCGCCAAGCATGCCAATTGGATGATGGATGCGGGATGCCGGGGCATCGTCGCCCTCGGCTCCCTGGGCGAAGGCGCGACGCTGACGTTCGAAGAGAAGGCCGCGATCCTGAGCGCACTCGTGGACGCCATCGGCGACCGGGGTCCGGTCATCGCGGGCGTCTCGGCGCTCTCGACGGCTGACGCCGTACGCCTGGCCCAAGAGGCCGAGCGCCGAGGTTGTAAGGGCCTCATGGTTCTGCCGCCCTACGTTTATAACAGCGGCGATTGGCGCGAGGCGCGCGCCCATGTGGAGACGGTCTTCGAATCCACGGGGCTGTCGTGCATGCTCTACAACAACCCGATCGCCTACGGCTTGGACTTCAAGCCCGATCAGGTCGCCCAGTTGTGCATCCACCAGAACCTTCACGCCGTCAAGGAATCGAGCGCCGACATCCGGCGCATCGCCGCCATCCGCGCCTTGGTGGGGGATCGGCTGGCGATCCTGGTCGGTGTGGACGACGTGCTGGTCGAGGGGGTCGCCGCCGGTGCGGTGGGCTGGATCGCGGGCTTGGTCAACGCGTTCCCCAAAGAGAGCGTGGACTTGTTCGACCTCGCCGCGGCGGGCCGCTGGCAGGAGGCCGAGCGCCTCTATCAATGGTTCCTGCCGCTCCTGCGGTTGGACACCGTGCCCAAGTTCGTCCAGTACATCAAGCTGACGCAACAGGTGGTCGGCATGGGCGACGAACGTGTGCGCGCGCCCCGGCTTCAGGTGGTCGGCGACGAACGCGACGAAGTCCTCCGCGTCATCCAATCGGCGTTGGACACCGCTCCTTGACCTTCGCCCGGGTGCCCAGTATGACGCCGCCCGTTTGAGGCACAATAGCGAACCGGCACACCGAGTCGCCAACGAGCGTCTGTGATTGACTTTTTTCTCCACCTCGACAAGCACATCGGCGAGTTGATCCGCGACCACGGGCAGTGGACGTACCTGATCCTGTCGGTCGTGGTGTTTTGCGAAACGGGGTTGGTCATCATGCCGTTCCTTCCCGGCGATTCTCTGCTCTTCGCCGCTGGGATGTTCTGCAACGCGTCGAAGGACGTTCCGCTGCCCCTCAACTTCTGGGTTCTTTCGGGGTCGCTGCTGTTCGCGACGTTCCTTGGCGACAACGTGAACTACCACATCGGCAAGGCGATCGGCCCCCGTGTGTTCAACAAGGCGAACTCCAAGGTGTTCAAGCGGGAGTACCTTGAGTTCACTCAGGACTTCTTCGAGAAGCACGGCCCGGCGGCGGTCATCATCGCGCGGTTCGTGCCCATCGCGCGCACGTTCGCCCCGTTCGTGGCCGGCATGGGCGCGATGAAGTACCCCCGCTTCATGATGTTCAGCATCCTGGGGGCGTTGCTGTGGGTGGGCGTCTGCGCCGGGGGAGGCTATCTGTTCGGCAACATCCCCATCGTGCGCGACAACTTCTCGGTCGCCATCATCGTTATCGTCGTGCTCTCAGTGTTGGCGGGCGGCCTCAAGTTCTGGAAGCACCAGCGCGACAGCAAAAGGGCGGCCTGACCCGCTATCGTTGGCTCAGCACGTCGCGTTCGTAGCGTCGCACGTCGTCCAGCCACTCCGGCCCTGGGGCAACGCCCGAACGGACACAAAACTCTTCCCAGACCGCCCCGAACGGCAGGTGCCTGGCTTCCTCCATCAGGGCCAGGCGGGCCGTGAAGTCGCCCGAGGCCTCGGCTTCGCGCAGTCTGGCCGTCGGTTCGAGCAGGGCGCTCAGGAGGCACTTCTTCGCCGCTCGCGTGCCGATGACCCACGCGGCAACCCGGTTGATGCTCGCATCGAAGTAGTCGAGGCCGATGGCCACACGCGGCAGGTATCCGCCGCGCACGACCTCCTCGAAGATCGCCCGCGTCGGATCGTCGGCGATCACCACGTGGTCCGAATCCCACCGAACGCCTCGGCTGACGTGCAGCAGAATGCCCGGCACAAACGCCATCACCGCTGAAATCTTGTCGGCGACCGATTCCGTCGGGTGGAAGTGGCCGGCATCGAGGCACAGCACCGTCTTCCGCGTGGCCGCATAGCCCAGATAGAACTCGTGCGACCCGACGGTGTACGACTCCGCACCGATGCCGAAGAGCTTGCTCTCGACGGCGTCCACCGCATGGGCCACGGGCTCGGCGAACACCTCGTCTAATGCGCTCAGCAGGCGCTCACGGGGACCCTTGCGGTCCACGGGCGTGTCCTTACTGGCGTCGGGAATCCACACGTTGACCACGCAGGGCGACTCCAATCGCCGGCCCGCCTCGCCGCCGATCCGGCGGCACGCTTGGCAGTGCCGCACCCAGAACGCCCGCACCACGGGGTCGGGGTGGCAGAGCGTCAGGCCGTCCTCGGCGAGCGGGTGCGAAAAGCACGTCGGGTTGAAATCGAACCCAAGGCCCTGGTCGGCGCACCATTCCACCCACCCGGCGAATTGCTCGAAGGCCAACTCGTCGCGAGGCACAGGGCGCGTCGTCTCGGCGTAGATGGCGTGCAGGTTGAGGCGGCAGGCGCCGGGGATCGCCCGAATGGCCTGCTCCAAGTCGGAGCGCAGTTCGTCGGGTGTGCGGGCTTTGCCGGGATAGTTGCCCGTGGCCTGAAGTCCACCGCCGAGCGTGCCGGTCGGGTTCTCGAAGCCGCCCACGTCGTCGCCTTGCCAGCAGTGCAGGGAGACGGGCGTGCGTTGGGCAACGTTCAAGGCCTGATCCACGTCCACGCCCCAATCGGCGAATCGTTGTTTCGCCAGAGTGAACGCGTCCACGGGGTGCCTACCGGATGGCCTGCTCGGTCTCGCTGTCGAACACGTGGAGGTTGTCCAAGTTCACGCAGAACTTGGCCGGCATGTTCTCCTTGATCTTGGTGCCCGTGTCGATGGAGGCCAGCAGGTTGTGCTCGCCCGCGCCGAGATAGATGACGTATTGGTGGCCGAGCGGCTCGATGACGTCCACCTTGGCTTCGAAGACGTTCTGGTCGGTGGTCGCGATGGGGTTGTTCATCGCGGCGTCGTAGATGTCCTCGGGGCGCAGACCCAGCACGACCGACTTGCCGTTCATCGCGGCGGCGGGGTGGCCGTCGGCGAGCGGAAACTTCATCGCGCCGGCATCCACGAAGGCCCTGCCGCCCTCGACCGAAATCTTGGCCGGGACAAGGTTCATCGGCGGCGAACCGATGAATCCCGCGACGAACAGGTTGGCCGGGTAGCGGTACACCACGTCGGGCGTATCGCACTGCTGGAGCAAGCCGTCCTTCATGATCGCGATCCGCTGCCCCATGGTCATCGCTTCGACCTGGTCGTGCGTGACGTAGATCGTGGTGATGCCCAGCGAGCGGTGGAGGCGGATGAGTTCGGCCCGAGTCTGGATGCGCAGCTTGGCGTCCAGGTTCGACAGCGGCTCGTCCATCAAGAAGACCTTGGGTTTGCGGACGATGGCGCGCCCGAGCGCGACGCGTTGCCGCTGGCCACCCGAGAGTTCCTTGGGTCGCCTGTGGAGCAGGTGTTCGATGCCCAGCATCTTGGCCGCATCGCGGACGCGCCGGTCAATGTCCGACTTGATGTTCTTCGCTTCGCCCATGTGGGTGAGCTGCCACAGAAAGCCCTTCAACTCCCGCAACCGCAGGCCGAACGCGATGTTGTCGTACACGTTCATGTGCGGATAGAGGGCATAGTTCTGGAACACCATGGCGATGTCCCGGTCCTTGGGCGGCACGTCGTTGACCCGGACGGTGTCAATGACGATGTCCCCTTCGGTGGCCTCTTCAAGACCTGCGATCATGCGCAAGGCGGTTGTTTTTCCACAGCCCGAGGGACCGACAAGGACCATGAATTCCTTGTCTTGAATCACGAGGTTGAGGTTGTTGACGGCCTTGACATCCTTGCCAAAGACCTTGGTGACGTTTTTGAACTCAACGGCTGCCACGACTCGCACCAGTATAACCCGTCCGGTGCAGGTCAACGAACGTTTCTCGCCACGGTTTTTTGGGGCGGGGGCGGGGAAGGGCCGCGGGAGGCGGTGAGAAGGACGTCTGAGGCAGGCGGGCCAACCCGATTCGCCGCCGGCTTGGACGGTCGTTCCGAACCCAACACCTCGTCAAACGCACCTCGCAACCTAAAGAACCGAGCGCGAACAGCCGTCAAAACACTTGAAGAGGTCCGATTCGTGTACGGTCCGCCATGCGGTCTCCGGCCGATCGGCGCCTTTTCTTTTGCAGATCGCCCGAACCTGTGTTACACTGAACGCGGTTCTCCGACGATGTCGAACCGAGGGATCGCACGAAGTTTTTCAACGAAAGTGCGAACAATCTGAACGGCTGCGTGGTCAGAACCATTGACAGACCCCATTGCCCCGACGGGTGGACCAGAAGACGGCACGCTTGGGTGATCTGAGGAGATGAAATCTAGATGGTTATGTCCAGAGCGAAGCGAGCTTTCACGCTGATCGAACTCTTGGTGGTCATTGCGATCATCGCGATTTTGGCGGCCATGCTCTTCCCGGTGTACGCGCAGGCCAAGCTCTCCGCCATGAAGGCGACGAGCATTTCAAACGCCAAGCAACTGATGTTGGGCGTCATCATGTATGCCGCCGACTACGACGACACGAGTCCCCGAGCCCTCTACCTGCCGCCCAACTACACATGGCCGCAGCCGATCGGATGGCGCGACTCCGACAACCTGGCCCTGGTGCTGGACCCTTACACCAAAGCCGGTCGGGGCTGCGGTCCGATGGGCGAGCCCAACGGCGGAAGCCTGTGGTGGGACGCCGCCGATCCGCAGAAGGGCCAACAGTACATGTGGGGCTCTTACATCACGAACGGTGTGATGACCGGCATTGGTCGCAGCCTCACCGCGATCGAGAACCCGTCCGCGACCATCTACTCCGGCCTTCGCGCCAAGAACTGGTCTCAAGTGGTGGATGTGGTTCCGCCGGCGAACCCCACGCCGAACGACAAGTTCTGGCGCAGCGAGTTCTACAACATGGCGACCATGCCGTGGTTCGACGCCTCGGGCGGCGAAGAAGCGGTCACCTCGCCCTACACCTTCGGGAACGGACGCGCCGCGCCCACGTGCGCCATCGCGCCCAACGACCCGTACTGCGTGAACTGGGACGTTCGCCTCGATACGAGCCGCTACAGCAACCAGGCCGTCTACTCGTTCGTGGATGGCCACGCGGCCACCAAGAACTTCGCCTCCACCTTCCGCGATGGCGGCAGCGACAACCTCTGGGACGCGTTCTAACCACGCGACTCGAACGACACCAAGATTCGGGGCGGCCTTCGGCCGCCCCGATCGTTTTTTTGGCCGCACACGCCACCGGGCGATAGGCCCCTTTGCGGCGCAGGGAAGGAGATTCCGTCCACGTGGCGAAACGAATCGGCGAGCGGTGTCCCCTGTCGCATCCGCTCATGGAGTCTCACTCGTGAAGTCCTATCGCACCGACCAGATTCGCAATGTCGCCATCGTGGGCCACGGTGGCGCCGGCAAGACCATGCTCGTCGAGCACATGATCTACACCGCCGGCGCGACCGAAAGGCTGGGTTCTGTGGATGGAGGCAACAGCCAAAGCGACTTCGACCCCTTGGAGATTCGGCGCAAGATCAGCCTGAGCGCCACGGTTCTCCCCATCGAATGGCACGACCACAAGATCAACCTGATAGACGTGCCCGGATTCCCCGACTTCATCGGCGAACTCCACGCCGCCGCGAGCGTCGCCGAGGCCATGATCATCGTCTGCGAAGCCAAGCGCGACCTCGACGTCGGCTTCGAACTCGCGTGGGAAGTCGCCGAGAAGTACGGCCTCGCACGGTGCATCTTCGTCAACAAGCTTGAAAAGGACAACGCCGACTATGAGGGCTTGATGGAGACCCTGCGCGAACGCTACGGCCGCAAGGTCGTCAACGTTCAGATTCCCATCGGCCACCAAGCCGCGTTCTCGGGCGTGCTCGATCTGCTCAACATGAAGGTGTACAAGGGCAAGGACCGCGGCGTCGAAATCGAGGACGTGCCCAAGGGCTACCAAGAGGCCGCCGAAGCCCTGCGCGAGCAGATGATGGATTCAGCCGCCGAAGGCGACGACGAACTCGCCATGAAGTACCTCGAAGGCGAGGCGCTCACCGAAGAGGAGATCGAACACGGATTGCTCGTCGGTGTCGAAACGGGCCGCGTGGTGCCGGTGCTCATGGGCTCTGCCCTCAGCGGCATCGGCGTGGCGACTCTGCTCGACCGCGTCATCCACGAACTCCCCGGCCCCCACGAGATGCCCCGCAAGTGGGAGGACCTCGAACTCGCGTGCGATGCAGAAGGCCCCTTGGCCGCCTATGTGTGGAAGACCTCGGCCGACCCCTACGTGGGCCGCATCAACTACCTGCGGATGTTCTCGGGCTCGATCACCGTGGACCAGCACGTGCTCAACACCCGCAACGAGAAGGACGAGCGGTTGCACAACCTCTTCTATCCGCACGGCAAGGGCCAGGAACCAGCGACCAAGGTCGTCGCGGGCGACCTGTGCGCCGTGGCCAAGTTGCAGCACACGCACACGGGAGACACGCTCTCGACCGCCAAAGACCGCATCAAGATTCCGCCCGTGGAATTCCCCGAACCGATCTACCGAGTGGCCATCCACCCGAACACCAAGGCCGACGAAGACAAACTCGGCGAAGCCGTCACGCGCATCCAAGAAGAAGACCCCACGTTCAGGTACCGCCGCGATGCCGTCGTGAAGCAGGAGATCATCGAGGGCATGGGCGACATCCACTTGGAGACCGCCATCGAGAAGATGCGTGCCAAATTCGGCGTCAACGTGACGATCGAAGAGGCCAAGGTGCCCTACGTCGAAACGGTCAACGGCAAAGCCAAGGCTCAGGGCCGCCACAAGCGGCAGACGGGCGGCAAGGGCCAATTCGGCGACTGCCACATCGAACTGGAGCCGCTCCCCCGAGGCGAGGGGTTCGCGTTCGAAAACAAAGTCGTGGGCGGTGCGATTCCCAAGAACTTCATCCCGGCCATCGAAAAGGGCATCCGCGAAGAAATGGAGCGCGGCTATCAGGCGGGTTACCCCATCGTGGACATCAAGGTGACCGTCTACGACGGCAGCTACCACGACGTGGACTCCAGCGAACAGGCGTTCAAGATCGCGGGCGCGATCGCGCTCCGTGCCGCCATGGAGAAGGCCAACCCCACGATCCTCGAGCCCGTGCTCGACCTTGAGGTCGAAGTGCCGGACGACAGCGTGGGCGACGTGGTGGGCGACCTCTCGGGTCGCCGCGGCCGACCGTTGGGCGTCGAGTCGTTGGGCGCGGGCAAGTCGCTCGTGCGAGCGCAGGTGCCCATGGCCACCATGATGCGCTACGCACTCGACCTGCGGTCCATCACCAAGGGGCGCGGCCGATTCCGCGCCAAGTTCGCGACGTACGAGGACTTGCCGTTCAACGAACAGGCCCACCTCATCGAGGACTACAAGAAGCGACGCGCCGAGAGCGAAGGCTGACGCGTTCGGGGCGGCAGGGTTCCCTCGGGAATCGTGCCGCCTTGGATCTCACCACTCGACCGTCTGTCCGAGGCCGAGTTCGAGGGCGCGGTCGTACACCAGCCCGCCGACGACGGCGTCTTGAATCGCCAATCCCACCGACTTGAACACGGTGACTTCCTTTTCGCTCATGCGGCCCGCGTTGCGACCCATGACCAAGTCGCCCAACTCGCCGGAGAGCAGACCCCAATCGAACTCGCCGTTGAGCACGGGCGTCATCAGGTCGCCCGCGCCGCGCATGGCCGATTCCTTGTGGTCCACGAACACGCGGCTGGCGCAGATGGTCAGCGAGTCCAACTCGCGCATCTCCTGCCGGAACGAACCGATCGCGTTGATGTGGGTGCCGGGCTTGATGCTCGAGCCATCGAACAGCGGATCGAAGGAGTTGGTCGCCGTGCAGATGATGTCGGCGAACGTCACGGCCGATTCGCCATCGGGCGTGAACGCCACGGGAAATTGGAACTGCTCCGTCGCTTCGTCGGCGAACTTGCGGCCCCGCTCGGCGGAACGCGACACGACGAACGCCCGCTCGACGCGGCGCACCTGAGCCACTCCCGCCAACTGTTGCCAAGCCTGCGCGCCCGAACCGAAAACGGTCACCACGTGGGCATCCCGCCGCGCCAGGTACTCGGTGGCCAAGGCCGATGCGGCGCCCGTGCGTACTGCGGTGAGCAACTCGGCGTCCATCATGCACAGGACCCGCCCGGTGTCGGGGTCGTGGACGAGCAATTGGCCCTGAATCGTGGGCTCGCCGCGCTCGTGGTTCTTGGGGAACACGGTGACCACCTTGACCACCAGCCGATTCGGCAGCCCTTGCAGGTAGCAGGGCATCGACAGGTGGGTGGCGTCGTGCTCGGGGATGCTGGTCGCAATGCGGCGCGGCATGGACACCCGTTGAGAGGCGAGCATGCCGAACGCGGCGCGCGTCGCTTCGATCGCGGAGGGCATGTCCAGAACGGTCGCGACGTCGTATTTGCTCAGAAGCAGCATGGAGGCGAGGTGGCGTGGGACTGGCGACGCTGCGAGCGCCCGCGCGAAGGTACGTTTTACCCGTTGCGGGGTGGACGGGGCTGGATCAACCTTCCCCGAGCATCGCACGGGCTCGTGCCGCGACCGCTGGATTCGGGCTCGCAAGGAACGTGGCGAGTTGCTCGCGCTCGAACCTTGCGCCCTTCTTGCCGATCAGATCGAGCACGTGTTCCTGCACGCGTCCGTTGCGTTCGGTCAGCAAGCGGGCCAAGTCGGCGGGTTGGGGTCGGTAGACGTCGTCCAGGAGCGCCCTGAGCGCGGCGATCCGAACTTCCACCACCGCGTCGCCCGCAGCCAGCAACAGCCACCGCAGGTGGTCCGCATGCGCGTTCTGGCCGAGCGCCTCGACGATGGCCAAACGCGTGCCCTTCGAATCGTCGCGAAGCCCCTTGTAGCCGTCTTGAGCCAACTCGGCGTCTCCCGAAAGGACCATGCGGATGCAACAGGCGGCGCGCACGGCGTCGGAGGGGTCGTTCACGGCATAGAATCGCAGTCTCTGGCGGACCAGCGAGGGCTTCGCGTCGGCGACTTGGGCGGTGCGGACTCGGACCCACGGATCGGGGTCAATGAGCATCGCCATGTGCACGGTCGGCGCGATGTCGCCTTCCAAGTTCCCCAGGGCTTCGGTGGCGGCGAGCCGCGAGCGCCAGCCCAGCGCCGAGAGCAGCATGATCGGGCCCGCGTAAACCGGATTCTTGGTGCTCCCGAGCAACTCGGCGGCCACGGCGCGGGAACGGTCGTAAGGCGAGCCATCGAGCGCCTTGCGCACCAAGAGCCACGATGACGGCTTGTTCATCTTGGCCAGCGCCCGCAACGCATACTCGGCCGTCACCACGTCCGAACCGAGCGACAGATCGCCCAAGCGCGCCTCGCCGTCGGGAGAATCAAGCCGCGCCAACGTGCGCACGGCGTTCAGCACGACGTTCTCGTTGGGGTCGGTCAGGAACGGGAGCAGCGTGGCGGCATCGGTCGCGCCGACTGCGGCAAGGCACCGCTCGTACCAGTTCTCGGAGGTCGCGTTCGGCGTCCACGTCGGGGGTTCGGGCTTGGCGACCGTGCCCTCGCCGGCCTCGGCGGACCACTCGACGGGCCACAGCCGCAGCCGCATCAGGGGCAGGCTCGCCCGCTGGAACAGGTCGCTGTTCGGCTCGGAGACGATTCGCGCCCGATACGGGCCGTCGCCGAGCAGCTCCAGGGCGTCAAGGGGGATTTCGACGTTCGTCGGCGATCCGGGTTGGCTCGAAAGCTGCGCCAAATGGGGCGAAGGGAACTGGGCGCCGCTCGCGTGGGCCACGTTGCCCACCAAGTGAACATACCGCTTTCGTCCGCCGCGCTCGATCACGATGCCGAACGCGTCGGCGACGCTGGTTTCGAACCGGAACCTCAACGACTTCGCCGTTGGCGGACCATCGGGCAAGGCGATGGCGAACGCGCCCGGTCCGGTACGGAAGGCTTCAAAGGCCTCGCCCTGTTCGCCCGAGGTCATGCCCTGCAAGATTCGGAAAGGCGGTGAGGGTGTGCTGGTCGCGGTGCGCCGCTCCAAACCGGCAACCAAGTCGCCCGCCGAAACGCCCTGGGGCAGGCTGAACGTCCACGCGGGCGAGCCGAGCGCAGCCACCAGTCGCAAGTCTTTGTTCTGGAAAAGCTCGATCAGGTCGAGTCGGTGGGCGCCCGGCGCATCGGTGCGCGACACGTCGGTCAGGGGCCGCGCCACGCTTCGCCATTCGACCGGAGTCCGCGACGAGAGCCGCCACGGTCCGGGCGCGAAGCGATCGTCGCACATCTCGCGCCAATCCTCGGCCCGCATCAACAGTCCAAGCGAGGCCAGCGGCTCGCCCCAGGAGTCCCGCTCGCCCAACAGAGACACGTCTAGTCCGACGCGCTTCGAGTGTCGCTCGACATCGCGCAGGAACGACCGAATGTAGTCGGGGTAGTTGAGTTGGAACCCATCGGGCCCATCGCCGGCGGCGAACCGGATCGGGCTCGGCCACTCGCCGTTCTGCCGCTGAAGCACCGGCGTGTGAACCACCCACAGGCTCTGGTAGGGGCCACGGAACACCTTGTCCTCGGCGACGAACTCGCCCGTGGACACCTTGCCGCGCACGGGAGCGGCGATCAAGGCGTCGAAGTCGGCGTCCCCTTCCACAAAGTAGACCGGCTCACCGTCGATCTCCACATCGAAGCGGACCCGCACCAGACCGAGGGCATACGCCTCGAGAGCGACCTTGGCATGGGCCAGCCCGCGGTAGACGTCTCCGATCTCCTCGTCCATGATCGTGCCGCGCCGCAGCGTGGCCACGTTCTGGGCATCCACGTTGAGCACGGTCTGCCGCGAGGCCACCACCACCTTGACCCGCCATTCGGGGGCTTGGTCCAGCTTGGACGCGTGCTGCTGGTACAGGGCGTTGATCTCGGACCAGCCACCTTGACCCGAGAAGCGATGGCGCGGATTCCCTGCCGAGTCCAACGCGTAACGCCAATCGCCCAACTCAACGTAACTGGCGGGCAACGCGGGCAGTTGGTCCTGACGATACGAAACCGACACATCGCGGGAACCGACCCGAACCTGGCCCACCACCTCTTGTGCCACTTCGCCAGAGGCGAGCAGCAAAGCCAGGGCGGCAAGGGTGGCGACCATGAGTTAGAACACGTCGAACTGGCGGATGTCGTTCGACTCGGGGGCACGCCCATCGCCGCGCGAGTAACGAAGCGTGTCGGGGTCGAACAACGAGTCCAGATCTTCCGGCATCGAGGCGACGAGATCGAGCACGACGCTGCGGATGCGCGCCGAGTTCTTCTGGAACACTTCGATCACGCTGTGGGCCGTGACGGCCTCGGTGTCGGCCACCACGCCGCTGTCGTAATCGGTGATCAGCGAGATGTTCACGACGGCCATGCCCATCTCGCGGCACAGGTAGGCCTCGGGATACTGGGTCATGTTGATGACTTCCCAGCCCATTTCCGTGAACCACTTGCTCTCGGCCTTGGTCGAAAACCGCGGCCCTTGGATGACCACGATGGTGCCGCGCTCGTGGACGGGGATGCCGTTCTTCTTGATCGCCTCGATGGCCAGCTTGCGCAACTCGGGGGAGTAGGTTTCGGCCGGGCTGACGTGCGTGACGATCGGCCCATCGAAGAATGTGTCGTCGCGGCCCTTGGTGCGGTCCACGAACTGGTCGCACACCACGAAGTCGCCCGGGGCCACGTGCTTCTGCAACGAACCGGACGCACAGGGGCTGATGATCGCCTTCACCCCGAGCGCCTTCATCGCCCAGACGTTGGCGCGGTAGTTGATCTTGTGGGGCGGAATCGTATGGTGCCGACCGTGCCGAGGAAGGAACGCCACGCGTCGCCCGGCGTGCGTGGCGAGCATCACCATATCGCTCGGAGGACCGTAAGGCGTGTCAATCTTGACTTCCTCGACCCGCTCCAAGAGTTGGTAGAAGCCCGAGCCTCCGAAGATGCCGATATCGGCCTGCCCGTTCATCGTTCCACCGCCACGATCGTGGCCGCTGTCGCCTTGATCAGGTCGTGGACCCGCGCGCCGCGCCGAAGCAGCACGTCTGAAGCCACCGCAGCCACGGCGCCGGTCTTCACGGCCTTGATGGACTGAAGCTGTGGGTCGGCGAGGATGGCGCGGGCTTCGCTGCCGTCGTTCGTGCGCTTGTCCCACTTGGGGGGCGGCTGGTCGGAAGGCGTGGCGACCATCGCCTCGTACGCCGAGCCCCCGGCAACCATGATCAGGTCGGGGTTGAGCGCGATCAGCGACTCGACGTTGGCGGGCTGGAACTCCTTGCCCTCGGGACCGACCAACTCGCCGCCGCAGAGGTTGATCACGTCGCCGAGAAACCCGCTCTTCCCGCTGATGTAATAGGAGCCAGGACCTCCCATCAGGATGGCCACCTTGGGGGTTCCGGGTCTCCGGTCGGCCTTGGCGTTCTCGACGGCGGCGAGAATGTCGTCGGCATACTTGGAGACATTGGTCTCGCCACCGACCAGCGCGCCGAACTTGTAGAGTTGGTCAATGAACTCGTTCACGGTCTGTGCCGTGATCACGAACACTTCTTTCGCGCCGAGGCCCTTGATGCGCTCGACGTCGGCCTCGTTGTACAGGGACTCGTCGTACAGCACGAGGTCCGGGGCGATGCCGGCGATCTTCTCGAAGTCGGGTTTGGTCTGAGCCACGACGGGCACCGGCTCGATGAACGTGGGGAAGTCGCAGGCGGCGGTTCGGCCCTTGAGGAGCCGCCAGTTGCCGTAGCGACCCACCAACTCGGTCGTGCTCGGGCTGAGGCTCACCAGGCTGGTGTACCGCGGGCCGTCGGTGCCCCCGATGAGGACTCCCTCGGACTTGCACCCAGCGACCGCGAGGATGGGCAGGAGAGCAAGGAGAAGACGAACGCTCGTTCGGCGCATGGTCGCTATTATGGCGGATGACGGGCGGGAGTTCGAGATCGGGCGGATTGTTGCGACGGCGTCCCGGACGCGCAGGGAACTTCGGTCCCTCAGCCCTCGACTTCGGCCCAGCTGCTCGGCGTCTCCCACACGCGCACGCGTTCCAGCCGCACTCGCCCGGCGGGGATGCGGTAGGGCACTCCGGAGGCATCGCGACCCTCGAAGCCCGAGGCGAGGACCTCCGCCGCGAAGTCGTACAGACGCTTCGCCAGAACCTCGGTCGTGGGGTCTTGCCCAGGCACCACGACCACGGCATGCTCCGGGTACGCGCCGAGCGACGCCAAGAACGGGTCGTCCGAGTTCACGGCCATCGCGTGGTCGTAGCGTTCGATCTCGGGTTCTAGGGCCAGCTTCAGCGCTTTGAACTCGATCACCATGTCGTTGGCATCGAGCGAATCGGCGGCGACGACCACCTCGATCGTCCGCGTGTGGCCGTGGGGAAAGCGGCACGCCGCCGGGTGCTTGCTGAGCATGTGACCGCTTTCGACCACGAAGCGCCTGCAGACGCGAAAGACCGCCATGTGCGATTGATACCCGTGGTAGGCTCCAGCCTGCCGATGGAGCCCGTCGCCAACACCGCGAGGTCCCTCACGTGGGATGGCCACCAACTCGTCCAAGCCGAGGGCGAAGCGGCTTGGGCGGCGTTCGATCAGCCCGCTCACGCGGCTTGGATCCATGTCCACGTGTTGGACGAAGCCTCCTGCCGCGAACGACTCGAAGGCCTCGGGTTCCACCCGACGGCCGTGGAAGACGCGCTCACCGATCACGAGCGGCCCAGCCTCGTCGAGGGCGAAGGCTGGCTCTTCCTCAGCCTGCCGGTGTTGGCCGTCAACGGCGAGCGATGCAAGTGCCACCAGGTCGGCTGCTTTCTGAAGGCGAAGTGTCTGTTGACCGTCTCCATGGCGGAGGTGCCTGAAGTCGAGCGGTGCATGGCCGCGTTCGCCCGTCGGCCCAAGGAAGTCGGTCAGTCGGCAGCGCACCTGTTGCACGGGCTGGTGGACCTGACGGTGGACAACTACTTTCCGGCGCTGGACCATACGCAGGACGTGATTGACAAGCTGGAGGAACGCGTGTTCGTCACGGGCCAGATGGGGATGCGGGACGCCCTGCGCGTCAAGCGGAACCTCATCGAGCTTCGCCGCAACCTGGCGCCCCTGCGCGACGAGTTGGCTGGACTGCTCCGGCGCGATCTGGTGCTCGTCCCGGCCAAGATCAAGCCTTACTTTCAGGACGTTTACGATCACACGTTGCGGCTGCTGGAATCCGTGGACCTCAACCGCGACCTGCTGGCGACCATCTTGGACACGCGGTTGAACATCATCTCGAACCGGCTTGGCGAGACGATGAAGATGCTCACCGTGGCGGCCACGATCCTGATGTCCGTCACGCTGGTCTCGAGCATCTACGGGATGAACTTTCGCCACATGCCCGAACTTGCGCAGCCCTGGGGCTATCCGGTGGCGCTCTTGCTCATGGTCCTGATCGCGGGGATCGAGCTGTGGGTGTTCCGCAAGAAGGGTCTGCTCTGATATGATCGGCTCCATGCGTTGGGCCTTCCGGTTGTTCGTCGTCACCGCTTGTTCGGCGTGTCTTCTCGGGTGTGCGAAGTTGCCGACCGGCGCGTCCGCCACTTCGGAGCCCGCGGCAACGGGCACGCCCGAAGGAGGCCAACGCCTCGAAGCCGACGTGCTGGTGTTGGGCAGCGAACCCGAAGCCATCGCGGCAGCGGTGGCCGCCGCCGAAGAAGGCGCGAAGACGATCTTGGTCACGAAGCATCAGCGCATGGGCGGGCTGCTCGTGGTGAGCGAGATGAACTCGCTGGACGTCGGCCCCGGCCCGATGCGGCCCAAAGGGCTGTTCGGCAAGTGGTGGCGCATGGTCGGCGGCGGCAGCGCCTACGACATCCGCGTGGCCGAGCAAGCGTTCGACCGGATGCTGGAGACCGCCGGCGTTCAGGTGATTCGGGGTGCGAAGGAACTGAGCCCGCTCGTCGAAGCCAAGCAGGTCGTCGGGGCGAAGGTCGGTGGCACGCTCATCCGAGCGAAGCAGATCGTGGACGGCACCTCGGAGGCCGACTTCGCCGCAGCCGCGGGCGCGCCGTTCACGCTGGGCTGGAACTCGATGGGCTACGACGCCCGCATGGCCGACACCCTTGTGTTCCGCATTGATCACGTGAACTGGGACGCCATGCGTCGGCACATCGCCCAGAAGGGCGCTTCGTACGCCAAGGCCGATGGGCGCGCGGCGTGGGGCTTCTTCGGGCGCAAGTGGATCACCGATTACAAGAGCAAGGAACCTGGCATCCGTCTGCGCGGGCTGAACCTGGGTCGCCAGAACGACGGCACGGTGCTGGTGAACGCCCTGCTCATCCACGGAATCGCCCCGTTCGACCCGGCGAGCGTGCGCGAAGGCCGCGAACGCGCCAAGCGCGAAGCCGAACGCATCGTCGCCACCATCCGCAAGGACATCCCCGGCTACGAACGGGCGACCTTGGGCAGCGTTGCCGAAGAGTTGTACGTCCGCGAGACGCGCCACCTCCAGGCCATGCACATCGTCACGTTCGACGAGGCGCTCGACAACCTGGTGACCGACCAGGCCATCGCGGCGGGCAACTACCCGATGGACGTGCAGGTGCTGACGCCCAACGACACGGGGTTCGTGTACGGCGCGCCGAAGTACTACGGCATCCCGCTGGGCGCGACGGTGCCGAAGTCGGGGCCAGCGCTTTGGGTGGTGGGCAAGTGTGCGGGCTACGACCCGATCGTCCATTCGAGCGCGCGCGTTGTGCCCACGGGCATGGTTGTCGCCGAGGCCGTCGGTGTGGCTGCCGCGAGGTGTGCGAAGTCAGGGTTGGCGCCCCAGGCGGCCGTGAACGACAAGCGGTTCGTGGCCGACCTTCGGACTCGGCTGAAGGCGCGGGGCGCGGCGATCCCGCCGGTGGGCAAGTCGCGTTTGGGTCCGGCCAGCCATCCGGCGTTCGACGCCTACCGCGTGATGATGTCGCGAGGTCTCGCGACCGGTGGCTACGGGAACGACCCGAAACTGAACGAGACCATCAGCTCGCAGTCGTTCGGCTACATCCTGGCCAACGTGCTCACGCGGTTCCACGCCAACCCCCAGGGCGCCAAGGTCGCCGCCGGGTCGCTGGCGGGCGACACGAGCAAGCTCACCACCGACAAGGCGTGCAAGGGCATGGCGGCGGCGGCCAAGGCGATGGGCATCTCCGTCGGCTCGGACTGGGCCTCGCTCGCGGCGGCGGGGCTGGCGCCCAAGGGTTCGCCGCCAAGCGGCAACTGGACGCGCGGGGACGCGTACCGCATGGCGGCGGCTCTGGCGTTGCGCAAGTGAGGGGGCGTTGCCGGGTTCTACTCGCGGAACGCCTCGGCGCGGGCTTTGCCAACCAGTTCCGCGATCGCGGGGTGGTCGGCCTCGCGGAAGCCCGCCGGTGGGCCGTCGAACACGAGTTCGCCGGCATGGAGAAACGCGATTCGGTCGGCTACGCGGAACACCGACGTGAGGTCGTGGCTGACGATGAGCGATGTCGCCCCGATCTTGTCGCGGACGTCCACCATGAGCGAGTCGAGCGCATACGTGGTGACGGGGTCGAGACCCGTCGTCGGTTCGTCGTAGAGCATCACCGCGGGTTCGAGGATCAGGGCTCGCGCCACGCCGACGCGTTTTCGCATGCCGCCGCTGAGTTCGCTGGGCATCAGGTGGGCCGTGCCCGACAGCCCCACTTGGTCCAGGATCGCTTCGGCGACGGCGCGCTGATCCTTGAGCGATGCGCGCGGGTGGCGGCGGCGGTACCCGAACAGGACGTTGTCCATCACGTTCATGTAGTCGAACAGCGCCGATGACTGAAAGACGAGGCCCAGATGGCGGCGGGCCGCGTCCGCGGGGCGCGGCACCACCACACCCGACACATCGACGGTGGCGACCGCGACGGGGGTAAGCCCCGCG
>JACFNW010000491.1 GCA_019454665.1 Fimbriimonadaceae bacterium
ACCCTAACCGTCTTCCCTCCCTCGGTCAGCACCACGGAGGCCGAGGCGAACACCAAGAACGACTTGGACTCCAGCAAATAGTCTCCGAGCTCGGGAGCGATGCTTGTGGTGGCGAGAATGGCTCGGATCTTCTCCACGGTCTCTTTGTCCCGCACGATGCGCTCCTTTGGTCCTGCGAGCTCCACGATGGCTCCCAAAGATGCATTCAGCTCGTCCACGTCCGCTAGATTGAACAGGTTCCGGGATCGCACGAAGGTGAACTCGTCGCTCTGTTGGACCACGTAACCGTTCGCCTCAGCCTCCTGGCGGAGTTCGTCGCCAGCCAACCGAAGAAGACGCTGTTCAACCTCGGTGGCCGGTTCGTGGGTGGCGAGAATGACCATAGGGTGCGCGCCGCCACCGGGCTGCGCACCGAAGAACGTCAAGGCAAGAGACAGACTCGTGAAGCTAGCCACTTCCGCCCTCGCCTGGGTCCTGGTCCAGGCTCTCGTCAACATAGAAGAAATAGGCCGTACGATCGTTCCTATAGCGGCTGAACGGGCCCTGCACGGGATTCACCGACACCCATTTCTCCTGTCCTCCATTGGTTGTGATCCGTAGTTTGTAGAATCTGGCGGTGTTTGCCGGCAAGATTCCGGGACCTGAAGTCCCTGACCATGTATGGCTAGTCACAAAAAGGGCTGCAAAGTAGGAATTCCATGGTGGTAGGGCACTCTGCGACCCTTCGCATTCACTTTGGAACCCATGCGAGTGCGACTCCACGCTGTCGGGCACCGGGTAGAAAGTCTGGTTCGTAACCGTGCGCTTTCCGAAGAACTCGTTGGTCTCCGGGTATGTGTACGTATCAGCCGGAACTGTAGACCAATCCGCAAGCGCCACCAGCCCGAGTGTGATCCCGATCAAGATCGTTCCCATAACAGGCACCCTACCGTGTTGGATCAGCCCCTGTCAAGGTCATCTGCAAAGCTCGCCGCGACTTCTCGCGAGGGGCCCAAGGGACCCGGCGTTGCCGCTCCTGCTCGGATGCTGGCCCGCGAGCTGGCTGCACCTTGCGGGCGAAGGGCCCTAAGCGCAGGCGGGGTACGTGGAAGAACGGCTGTTCACTCCGTCTCCCTAGGTTCGGCCCCGGCGACTTTCTTGAGCGCTTGGATGGTCGCCCACGCCCATGCGGCGTCGGCGACGTTGCTTAACTTCTCGGGGTTCTTCATCGGGTCGTTGGCCTTGAGCCACCGATCCACCGACCATAGGGCACCCCGCACATCCCGTTGAGACCTTGCGGCGAGACACGCGACGATCAGGTGCGGGAACTTGTCGTCGGGCGCATCGTACCAATTGGGGTCGCTCTTGACGAGATAGTGCCAGGCTGCGGCGAACCGGTCCTGCTTTCTGTTGTCGAAGCGCACGGCTTCGCCCACGAACAACTCGGGGAACACCTGCGCCAGAAGGTCGGGATACCAAGCCAAAGTCGGCTTGACGGCGAGGTCGCTGAACCGCCAGGCTTGGGTTCCGGAATCCCACAGGGCGGCAATGCCCTTGGTCAGGCGCAAGAGGTCCGATTGGTACAGGCCTGCGCGCGTGTCGCCGCGCTCTTTGAGGTAGGCCGCCATCGCGGAGAGGGCCGCATAGACCTCGCAGTTGTCCATCAGCAGGGCGTCATGGATTTGGGGCAGTCCGGTCTCGGGATTCACGGAGCCCTCCTGATGGGTGCGGACGAGCGAAGCCGCCCCGATGTCGCCAGGGGCCTTGATTTGATTGCGGATGTTGTTGCGCCAAACGTTGTGGATGAGCGCCGCCTGACGGTCCCACCACCCGTGGTCGCCTGTTTTGCGGACGTAGAGGACCGCCAAGTGCACCATGCTGGCCGCGTACGAGTCGTGGCTGTCGGGGGCTTTCTTGTTCGTGAGGCTCTCGTCCAGCAGGTCGAACACGATGTCGCGCGCTCCGTCGGAGCGCTCCAGATTGCGCAGGTACGCGTCCAGGTGCCCCTTGACGATCTGGGGCGCTTCGTTCACCCATTCGCGCAACGCGATATTGGCGAAGTACCAGTGGATGCCCTTCTCGTGGCCCATGCGCACGGCGCCTCGGTACTGGCCGCTCGTGACCACGAGTGGCTCCAGGATCTTCTTGGGGTCGAGCGCGGGCATTTCTGCGAGGGCTCGCTTGAGTTCGGCCGGTTCGACTTGGGCGGAGGCGCTTGGGCAAGCCGCCAGCCACCCCAGTTGAAGGCAAAGAAGCGCGGTCACTCGTCGGCGCATGCTCTCACTCTATCCCATTGGCGAACGTCGAGCGCGGCGGGGCGGACATCGGGAGCCAAACCGAGCG
>JACFNW010000492.1:0-1974 GCA_019454665.1 Fimbriimonadaceae bacterium
AACACCCACCCGTTCGGATCAATGACCGGTGCGACGCCGGAGAAGGGCAACGAGCCGCGCCCGCCGCGCATGGGCACGCGCACCGTCCGCCCGTCCACCACCACGTCGATCGGCATCTCGAACGGCAGGTTCTCGGGCGTCGCCCACTCCAGGCGGAGCGCACCGTCCACCGTCTCCGACTTCAGCGAAGGCAGCTTCGCCTGGCGCACGTAGACCTCGAAGAACCAGCGCAGGTCCTGCCCCGATTCGCGCGAGGCGATGGTCACGTAGTCGTCGGTGGTCACCAGGCGCAACGCCCGCCCATCGGTCCACTTCTCGGATTCCGGGGTCGGGTAGGCCATGCGCCGGATCGAGCGCAGGAACGCGTCGTCGCCGATGAGGTAGCGCAGCGAGTGCAGGACCAACGCTCCCTTGTCGTAGATGTCGCCGCCATAGGCTTCGCTGGAAGTCTCCGCGCGCGGAGCGACCGGCGCCTGATTGCGGACACGGCGCCTCCGGTCGCGCATCCCGGCGAAGTAAGCGTCTTTGCCCCGGATCTGCTCGATGTAGAACGTGTCGAGGAAGCTCTGGAACCCCTCGTGGATCCACATGTCGCGCCAGTCGGCGTTGGCCACCAGGTTCGCCCACCATTCGTGGCCGAACTCGTGCAGCAGCAGCCAATCCAGCCCGTCTTGGGCGAACCGGTAGCGGTTGCCGTAGGCGATGGCCGTCGAGTGCTCCATGCCCAGGTGGGGCGTTTCGACGATGCCCAGCTTCACCGTTCGGAACGGGAACGGCCCGCAGAACTTCTCCATGAACGCGAGGTACTTCTTCTGCTCCTCGATCAGGCGTGGTGCCTTGTCGGCGTTCTCGGGCAACACGTAGTAGTGGATGGGAACGTTCTGCCCTCCCACCGATCGCGCCGAGTCCTTCACCAACGTGTACGGCGCGGCGTTGAACACCAGCGAGTAGTTGTTGATGGGCAGCGGCATGTGCCACACGTAGGTGGTGGTGACGTCGCGATTCTTGAGCGTTTCTTTGAGCACTCCCGGCCCCACGCCGATGAGCGGATCGGGAACGGTCAGCCGCATGGTGGCCTTGTCCGGCCGGTCGGAGGGGTGGTCCTTGCACGGGAAGATGAGGTCGGCGCCCGCCCCCTGCAGGGCGACCGAAATCCAATCGGCCCCGCTGGCCGTCTTGGCCCACACGATGCCGCCATCCCAGGGCGCGTTCCGCGCCACGTGGGGCGTTCCCGAGTAGGTGGTTTCGATGCGGATCGGCTCGCCCGGCTGCTTGGAGAGCGGGAAGTAGACGCGGATCGCGCCCTTCAGCCGGTCGTACCGCAGCTCGTTCTTGCCATCGGTGAGTTTGGTGACCGTGTACGGGTCGTCGAGGTCGAGGAGGATGGTGGCCGTGGGGATGACCGTCTTGGCCTCCATGATCGTCGTCCCGCTCAGGGTCTTGCTGGCGGGCGCGACGCGGATGGCGACGTCGTAGGAAAGGACATCGTAGGCGGCCTGCTCGAGCTTGAGCGCCCCTCCGGAGGCGTGCTGGGGTGCGGCGACCAAGGCGAGGAGCAGCGGGACTGCGGTCATGTCCCCCATTGTAGCCGCGAAGGCACGGGCTCGCTGGCGGCTCCATAATGGGCGATATGACGTTCGAGTGGGACGACCTGAGGCCCGAGTACGACCTGACGCAACTCAAGAAAGTTGCTTCGGGCAGGGGGCAGCGCACCAGGGGCAAGGGCATCGAACCGGCCCCGGAGGCAACCCCTTCAGCCTCCGAGGTCCTTACAGAATATCCAACGAACGGATGTTCCGAGCAAACCGAACGATGATCCCGGCAAGGTCTCCTGCACGCAGGACCCCGTTGGGACGGTGACGCAGTTGAAAGTGCGCCGTGGTGGGCTCGATGCGCGCTTCAGCCCAAGCGATTTCCTGCGGGTTGCGAAGATACCGCTCCACTTTGACCGGGTCGGGCGCGACGTCTGCGACG
>JACFNW010000492.1:1984-2318 GCA_019454665.1 Fimbriimonadaceae bacterium
AGAGACCTTCGACCTTGACAAGTGCGCCGGGAAAGCGAAGCATCACCGGCTCGCCCACCTTGTCCCATCCAAAGTGAGCCGCCACGTAGGCGATGTCTTGGACGCGTAATGGCCACATCATCTCAGCCTGTGGGTCATACTTGGCGGGCCCGACGCCCTGGGGGTCCGAGGACATTTGCGGCTGCCGGTCGGCATACGCAGTTCTGAACCGGCGAGCTGCCCGCTGGAGCTTTCGCACTTCGGTTTTGATCTGATCGGGCGTGCTGCGCGGTGTGGCAACGACCACGTCGAACCGGACCTTGCCGGACAGCAATGAGGCCACTTCAACGGGTTC
>JACFNW010000493.1 GCA_019454665.1 Fimbriimonadaceae bacterium
CCACGGCGCATGTTCCACCGCACCACGTTGATGCCCGCCTTGCCGGGAGGCGAGGCGATGCGCCCGATCGTTGCACCGGTCACATCGTGGACCGTGATCGTCACGCCCTCGGTTTCGGCCTTCAGGTAGTAGGCGATGGCCGCCCCCCCTTCGGGGTTCGGTGCCGTGTACCGCTGGTGCCCTTGGAAGGCATCGAACATGTCCGAGATGTTGTTGAACGCGAGTGCGCGATCCGGGCGGAACAGGTGCGCGCTTTTATCGAGAACCTGATCGGTGAGCTGCCGCAAGGGCGAGATGTTGGCGATGAAGATGCCCCGCCCGTGCGTGCCCACGACCAGATCGCCCTCGCGAGGGTGGATCAGGAGGTCTTGGCACGCGTTGGTGGGCATGCCGTTCATGAACCTGGACCACGTCGCGCCCCCGTCGAGCGAGATGTGGCATCCCGTTTCGGTGCCCACGACGAGCAGGTTGGCGTTGATCGCATCCTGCCGCACGACGGAGATCTGCTCCTTCGGCAGCCCGGCGCTCAGGTTGGTCCACGTCGCGCCGTAATCGGTGGTCTTGTACAGATGCGGCTCGAACTCGTCCTCGCGGAAGCCAGTGATCGTCACAAACGCCGTCGCGGCATCGTGGGGCGAGGCGACCACCCGGCTGACCCACCACTTGGGCGCGCCGATGTTGGCGTCCACCTGCTTCCAGTTGACTCCGCCGTCCTGGGTCACCCACACGTTGCCATCATCGGTGCCCGCCCAGATGACTCCGGCCTTGCGCGGGCTCTCGTCAATCGTGGTGATCGTGCAGTGGGGCACGTTGCCGCGAAGACGCTCGGCGTCCTGCGTCGAGAGATCGGGGCTGATGGCCTCCCAGGAGTTGCCACGATTGAGCGTCTTGTAGAGCTTGTTCGCGCCCCAGTAAACGATCTTGGGGTTGTGCGGGGAGGTGATGAACGGCGACATCCAGTTGGCCCGCTGGCCCTGGTCGCGGGGGCGGATGCTGCGCGACGTGCGTTGGGCGACATCAACGCGGGCGACCGCGCCGAACTGCGAACTGGTGTAGATCGTGTTGGGGTCGTCGGGGTCGGGCACGGTGTAGAAGCCGTCGCCGCCCAGCAGGTTGATCCAGTGCTTGTTGGCGATGCCGCTGGGCGATCGCGTGCGCGATGGACCGTGCCACACGCCGTTGTCCTGAAGCCCGCCCATCACGTTGTAGGGCACAGCGTTATCCGCGCCGACGGCATAGAACTGGGCGATCGGAAGATTGTCCACAAACTCCCACGTCGCCCCTCGGTCGTAGCTCTTGTGGAATCCGCCGTCGTTGCCGAGCAGCAGCCGGTTGCTGTTGGCGGGGTCGATCCACAGGGCATGGTGGTCCACGTGGACGCGATTGTCCACGCGTCCCCACGTCTTCCCACCGTCGTCGCTGCGCGTCATGGCGACGTTCAGGTTGTACACCGTGTCGGGGTTATTCGGGTCCACTCGGATCTGAGCGTAGTAGTAACTCGTTCCGGGGCCGCGCCCTTCGTGCGTCTTCTTCCATTCGTCGCCGCCGTTATCGGTGCGATAGATCGCCGCGCCGACCTCGCGGTCGAGGTTGTCTACGATGGCGTAGAGGATGCGCGGGTTCTTGGGCGAGATGGTCAGGCCGATGCGTCCGTTCTGAGCGCTCTCCGTGATGCCCTTCATGATGGGTTTCCACGTGCGGCCGGCATCGGTCGTCTTGTACATCTTGGTGCCGGGACCGTAGTCGCGGATGAACCAGGCGCGTCGGAGCCGGTCGTAGGCCGCGGCATAAAGCACACGGTTGTTGCTCGGGTCTTGGACGATCTCGATGAAGCCCGTAGTGGCGTTCTCGCCTTCGAGAACCTTGGTCCACGTCTGGCCGCCGTCAGTCGTCTTGTAAACGCCCCGGTCGCCGCCCTCCTTGTAGAGGTAGCCGCTGGCCGCAACGCAGACCACGTTGGGGTCTTTGGAGTCGATGACGATGCGTCCGACGCGGTTGCTCTCGCGAAGGCCCATGTTGGTCCACGTCTCGCCGCCGTCGGTGGACTTGTAGACGCCGTCGCCGAAGTGGGCCGAGCGCTGGTTGTTGTGTTCGCCGGTTCCGAGCCACAGGATGTTAGGGTCAGAAGGCGCGATCGCGACGTCCCCGATGGAGATCGTCGGCTTGTCGTCGAAGATCGGCTTCCACGTCGTGGCGTTGTTGGTGGACTTCCAAAGGCCACCGGAGGCCGCCGCCGCGTAGATGGTGTTGGGCTGGCTCGGGTGGACTTCGATGTCTACAATCCGCCCGCCCGTCACCGATGGGCCG
>JACFNW010000494.1 GCA_019454665.1 Fimbriimonadaceae bacterium
GATGGGATCATGCCATGCCGTGTTCGTCGAGCCCAGCGGCGCGCGCGTCGCAGGAGTGGACCCCCGGATCGCGGGGGCTGGCGCGGCGGGCTACTGAGCGAGGGCGAGCGCCGGGGTCGAAATCTCGCGCCAATCCGGGTTGGCGTGGCGGATAAACCCGCGCAGATCGCGTTCGCTCAGTTGGTTCAACTCGGTGGCGCGGCGCAACGCCTCGGACAGCGAACGGTGGCTCTCGACGTAGACGAGTTCGCCATGCGTGTCGAGTCCCGGCAACCTCATCGAGCCCGAACGGTGTCGGCTCATGGTCGCTTCGAGGTCGCGCGCAACGCCCACGAAGAGCGCTTGCGCCGAGTTGGAAGCGATGTAAACGAAGGTGTTGCCGGGGTTCGCCATGTAATCCACTATCGCAAGGAAGAACGTGGACGTT
The DNA here is from genome assembly GCA_019454665.1 of Fimbriimonadaceae bacterium. Taxonomy (GTDB): domain Bacteria; phylum Armatimonadota; class Fimbriimonadia; order Fimbriimonadales; family Fimbriimonadaceae; genus UBA2387. The sequence continues at coordinate 428 of JACFNW010000494.1, forward strand.
CCCACAATGTTTGTGGCTAGGGCGAAAAGACCCAACCGGCCCTCACCAGCGCGGTTCGCGGCCGTCGCCGCGTCGGCCCCGGCCAGGTCGCCCGCCCGAGCGACCGCCGCGATCGTAGCCGCCTCGGTCCGAACCGCCGCGCTCGAAACCGCCTCCGTCGTGCCAGGTTCGGCCCGAATCGCGGTCGCCGTAGTCGCCGCCGCCCGGCCCTCTTCCGTAACCCCCTCCGCCTTGGGGTGGGCCTCCGGGCCCACGGAAGCCGCCTCCGTCCCGGGGTCGGGGTTCGCGAGGACGAGCTTCGCTCACGTTGAGCCGTCGGCCCATCATCTCCGAGCCGTTCATCTGCTCGATGGCAGCCTCCAGTTTCTCGAGGGGAATATCCACGAACGCGAATCCGCGGCCCTCGACGATGCGCACGTTGTCGGGTTCGAACGCGGCGAAATGCGAGACGATGTGCTCTTCGTTGGCACTGTACGGCAGGTTTCCGATGTATAGGGATGCTTTGGCCAAGGGGCCTCTCCGGGACTCGTTCGATTCCGCCCGGCTAGGCTCGGGTCGGTTGGCGCGTATTGTACCAACCGAAGGCACGCCGTGCAAGCCCAACCCAGCGGCGGATTGATTCATACTGGAAGTAAGGCCACGAAGGAGTGAGCCGAAGGCTATGCGCGCTAGTTTCGTCCGAGCCGATTTCGACGCCCTCGCCGAGTTGTGGTGCCGCTTCATGCCCCCACGCTACGCCGTCGACGCAGCGTTGTTGCGAAGCCACACGGTCGAATCGCCTTTGTTTGACTGGGGAGCGTCCGCCATCGAACTCGAGGACGGACGTCCGGTTGGGTTTGTCGTCGTGAAGAAGTCGGCGAATCCCGTCCTCTTCAAAGGGCCAGACCCCGACGCCGCCCACTTGAACTCCATGGCTTTCGATCGTCCCGAGATCGCCGTGGACCTCCTGGCCTACGCCAAGGCCACGTTGCGCAACCGCGGGGTGTGCCGGTTGGTGTTTGGCCAGGACTCGCGCCACTTCTTTCCTGGGTGCCCGGCGGATTGTCCGCAACTGAGCAGTTTCCTGATGGTCGAGGGGTTCGAGTGCTCGCCCGTCGAGCAGTTCGATGTCGAGCGCGACTTGAGGGGCTTCGAGCCCGACGCGGCCTCGATGACGCCGCTCGGGGGTCTCGATGTGGTCCGCCGGCAACTCCTGGAAGGTGGGGGAGGCGATGGTCCGCACGTCGCTTGGGTGGGGCCGTCGCACCTTCGATTGATCTCCGACTTCCTCGAACGCGAATTCCCCGGCCGATGGCATCACGACGTGCTGGACAAGATCGGCACCGAGGGGCACGGCAAGGTGCTGGGTTTGTTCGAAGGCGGCCGCTGCCACGGGTTCGCGTTGACCCAGCAAGCGGACGACCGTCTGCCCATCGGCGGCGCGGTCTGGTGCAGCGATTTGGGACCGGATTGGGGCAGCCTGGGCCCGATCGGCGTCTCGAAGGCGGTCCGTGGTCGGGGTCTTGGCAAGGCCCTGTTGGGTGCGGGGTTGTGGGGCCTGAGTCTGCGGGGTGCCAAACGCACGATCATTGACTGGACCACGTTGGTGGACTTCTACGGGGCGTTCGGCTTCGAGGTGTCCCGAACGTACAAGAGCCTTTCGCTGCGTCTGGAACCCTGAACGGTTCGGCCAGCGTTGCTGGGTTCATGAAGCGGCTGACGCGCCGTCAAGCCTTGCGTCTGGGATTCTACGGTTCCCTGGCGGGCTTGGGTTTGGACGCGTTCGTCATCGAACCGCGGTGGCTGCAGTTCGAACGGCACGAGATACCGATCAAGGGACTCGGCAAAGACTTGGACGGCTACCGGATCGCGTTGCTCTCGGACGTCCA
>JACFNW010000495.1 GCA_019454665.1 Fimbriimonadaceae bacterium
CTGGTGCTCGATCAGAAGGTGTTGCGCCCCGCCGCGCTCGACCAGAACGTGTTGGACGTCGAACTCCAGAAGGGCGACAACCAGTTGCTCGTCAAGCTGGTGAACTCCGGTGGGCAAGATGGCTTGGCCGTGAGCGCCCTCGACCCGCTCGCCCGGCGCATGGAGGCCCTGACCTTCCGCCTGAGCAACCCGCTCGACGCACGCGCCGAGACCGACCTCCGGGCCATGTTTCTCGCCGAGGGGCCCGTCTCGGCGGATGCCTCGACCTACCGTGCGCTGGCCAAGCAATACGCCGACCTGAACGCCGCGATTCCCGAGACGTACATCGCCCGAGAAGCCGACAAGGTTCGCCCGGCGTTCGTGCTCAAGCGCGGCCAGTACGACATGCCCACCGTGCGCGTGGGCCGCGCGATCCCTGCGGCTCTGGGCAAGCTGACCGACCACGAACCCAAGAACCGCTTGGGACTCGCCCAGTGGATGATCAGCGACCGCAACCCGTTGGTCTCGCGCGTCTACGTCAACCGTATCTGGCAGCAGCACTTCGGCCACGGGCTGGTCTCTACCCCCGAAGACTTCGGCATGCAGGGCGAGTACCCCATCAACAAGGACCTGCTGGATTATCTGGCCGTCTGGTTCAAGGAAAACGGTTGGAGCAACAAGGCGCTGCATCGGCTGTTGCTTACTTCGGCCACGTTCCGCCAGGCGTCGTTCGCCACCAGCAAGAAGCTGACGCTGGACCCCATGAACCGCTTGGTCTCGCGCGGGCCGCGCTACCGATTGGACGCCGAAGTGTTGCGCGATCAGGCGCTTTACGTCTCGGGTCTGCTTGTGCAGAAACCCGGCGGCAAGGGCGACAAGCCCTATCAGCCCGAAGGGTTGTGGGAAGCGATCTCGTACCCCAGCAGCAACACGGCCAAGTACGTTCAGGACCACGGCGAAGCGCTCTACCGCCGCAGCCTGTATCTGTTCTGGAAGCGCACCAGCCCTCCGCCCACGATGATGGCCTTCGACGCTCCCATGCGCGAAGCGTGCACGGTGAAGCGCCCCCGCACCAACACCCCGCTCCAGGCGCTGGTGACGCTCAACGCGACGTCGTTCGTCGAAGCGGCGCGGCACTTTGCCGAGCGCGTGATGAAGGAGCAGGACGATCATCGCCGTCTGGAAACGGCGTTCCGGTTGGCGCTTGCGCGCGAGCCCTCCGAGGGCGAGCGGCTGGTGCTTCTGAAGGCTCTGGACCGCTACCGCGAACAGTACTCGCAACGCGTGGAGGACGCGAAGAAGCTGCTTTCCACGGGCGAGAAGCCGCGCGACCCCTCGCTCGACCCCGCCGAACACGCGGCCTGGACCCTGATCTGCAACACGATCTTCAACCTGGACGAGTTCCTCACCCTGCAATAGGGGGCGTTTTGTTCTTTCGATTTTTTTCTGAGAACTCGCCCCTGTTTTCGGAAATGTGTGTTATAGTGGGAGCAGAGGGTTGGTGGTTGACCACTTCGGGGCGACGTGGACGGTGATAATGACATTGACCAAGACGATCTCGACCTGCTCTCCGCATGGAACGGGTTGACTTCCGCCGACTTCGACTGGATCAAGCCCGACAGCGCTGGCAACGTGCCATTGTTCGGCGACCTCGACCGAGATGGAGACGTGAACGAGGACGATTACGACATCGCCTACGCCAACAATCAAACCGACGGAGACGCCTAAACAGGCCGGGGAACTTTTCACATGATGATTACCGCGATACTATGTGCACTTGCAACGACGTGTACCGCCCAACAAGGGGCGGTCGGTCGACTGGCCCAATCAGTCCACGTGGATAGGCTTGTGTTCAGGGTCGAGCACCTCTATGGGTTCGGTTACGGTCGCCGCCTTTACGATGAAAAAGGACTGGAGTTGGTGCCCGAGGAGGCCGACACAGAATGGGGCTTCGTCGACGTCTTGTCCCCAAGGGAAACGTGGGTGACGGTCTTATTGCCCCGAAAGGGAGCGGACGGCCAGAAGGACCTTGTGCGACAGGTCTCTCTTGAAGTACTCGCGGCGATCCCCACGCTGTTCGCCGTTCGCAATCTAAAACCCGGAACGAACTACCTCAACGAGACAGTTAGACTCGCTCTCGGAGACGTTAACTCGGACAGGAGGATCGACGAACAGGATTTGGAGGTGTTGCGGTACTTCATCAGCAAAGGCGGGCGGAACAACGGGGTGTACAAGGGCTCCTATGGGGTGGTCAGCGACCTGAACAGAGACTCGATCATCGACGAGAAGGATGTCGCCATTGTCAGGTCAAACCTT
>JACFNW010000496.1 GCA_019454665.1 Fimbriimonadaceae bacterium
CCCGTCAGCGATTGTCCCTGGCTGGCGTCGCGCCCAAGCAGGGTCGCCACACCGAAGTCGATCAGCATCGCCTTGCCGTCCGGGGCGACCATCACGTTCGAAGGCTTCAGGTCGCGGTGGGTGAATCCCATGGCGTGGGCGTGGTCCAGCGCCTCGGCAACCTGCTCGAAGATGTGGATGGCTTGCGCCTGTCCAAGGCCCGAGCCCAGGAGTTGCGAGAGGGGCTGCCCTTCCACCCATTGCATCGCGATGTAGGGTGGGTCGTGCTCGGCGTTGGCGTCGAACACCTTGACGATGTTGGGATGTTCCAGCCGCCCGAGGGCCCGCGCCTCGTCCTGGAACCGCTTGATGAACGACCGGTCGGTGGCCAGCGCGCTGTCGAGCACCTTGACCGCTCGAATCTGGTTGAGCGGCACGTAGAGCGCGGACCACACCGAGGCCATGCCGCCCGAACCCAGCTTGTCGCGGATCTCGTAGCCCTCGATCGCGGGCACCGCCTCGCCGCCTCCAACGCCCTGGTGCCCCCAGCGCGGGGCCGTCTTGGCGAACGGGTCGTAAGCGTAGGTCGGTTCGTTGTCGCTCATCTCGGTCCTAGAGTCTAGAAGAAGCGGCAGCCTTTTCGTTCACGATGGCCGATGTAGGCCAGGGCCACGCCGACATTGTCGCGTCCGCCGGATCGAAGGCTGTGCGCGACCAATCGGTCGCAGGCGTCCCGCGCGTCTTTGGCCTTGCCGATGGCCGCCGTCACCAGGGAGTGCGCCACGAACTTGTGCAAGCCGTCCGAACACACGAGCAACGCATCGCCCGACTCGACCGGGAACGTGGACGTTTCCACCTCCACCGATGCTCCCACACCGATCGCCTGCCGCAAGTGGTCTCCGTGGGCGTTTTCGATCCCGTGTCTCTTGGCGTACTCCTCCCACGTGTGATCCACCGTCTCGGGTTCGAGTCGGCCCTTGTGCCAGCGATAGGCGCGCGAATCGCCGACGTGGCCGACCGTACACGACTTCTCGCCGACGATCGCGATGGTCAGGGTCGTCCCTACGATCTGGCCGTTGCCCAGTTTGCCCACCTCGCGGTGCGCCTCTTGGACGACCTCTTCCAGCCACCGCTCGGGGTGGTCGGGGTCAATCGTCGGGGCGTTCAGGTGCGATTTGACCGTCTTGATCGCCGTTTCGCTGGCCAATCGGCCATCCAGGTGGCCCCCCATGCCGTCGGCCACGGCCAAGCAGGCGTACTGGCGGTCGCCCGCGGCAAGCCGAACCGCCAGGAACCCATCCTGGTTTTCTTTGCGCACCAGCCCGACGTGGGTCTGACCTGCGATGTCGAACATGAGGGTCACGCACCCGACTTGTACAAGAGCGTGGTGCTACCCAGTTTGATCACGTCTCCATCCTTCAAGGTTCGCGGAATATCGGGCTCGACGCGCTCTTCGTTGACAAACGTGCCGTTGGTGCTGCCTTTGTCCAGAACGTAGGCCGACCCGCCGGAGACGCCGACCTCGGCGTGATGGCTGGACATTTCGGAGTCGCTTAGGCTGAGGCCCATGCCCTTGTCGCGGCCGATGGTCAGCAAGTTGCCCACGGGTATCTCCGCGCCGACCTTGACGCCGCCATGCATGCGGATCAGCCGATGGCCCGCGATGCGGACCTGGGTGCCTTCGTCTTCGACCACGCGGGAACGCGCCTGGGCCACTGGGGCCGGCCCTCCGCCGCCTTGGTTCTTGACCACCATCGCCACGATGACCACGATAGCCACCACGAGTAGCCCGCCCAAAACGTAGATGAGCGTGTTGTCCGGGGCCGCGCCCGCTGCCGAAGCATGTGCGCTGCCCACCGTTGTCAGGGCCGTGGCCCACGCCGAGAATCGAACGAAAGTCCGCATAGGGAAGTCTGCCTCCATCCGCCCAACGTTGGGCGTTCATCTATTCTACAGATTCGTGGGGGGCTGTGCCACACGAAAAAACCCTAGGAGCCGCCCAGCGCGACCCGTAGACCCCGGCGACGGCGGGGAAGGCGGTCGGTTAGATATCCAGCTCGAGTTGGGACGCGACCGAGGCGGACCCGGCCGTCGTCCGTTCGGCCAGGCGGAGGGCCGTCGTCCACGCCTTTGCGATGTCGGCCACCAACAGGCTGTAGCCGCCATCGTTCTCCGCCGACTGCTGGCGCAGAATGTACGCGGGATGGAGCGTGGCCAGGATCGCGCGGGCGAGCTCCGACTTGAACAGCTTGCCCCGCTCTTGGGTGATGCGGAAATCCTTCCGGATCAGGTTCTTGGCGCTTGGCGCGCCGA
>JACFNW010000497.1 GCA_019454665.1 Fimbriimonadaceae bacterium
CGACGCGTTCATCCGGGGCTACGGCGAGAAGATGGGCCTGGAGAAGATGGGCCCCGTGGTGCATCCCGTGCGCGTCGCGCTCACGGGCAAGACGGTCGGCCCAGGCCTGTTCGAACTCATGAGCCTCCTCGGCCGTTCGCGGATGGTGCGGCGCCTGAGGCGCGTCCTGTCATCGGCCGCATAGAGCTTCCGCAACCCACGCACTTTCGGTGGAGACTGGAGCGACGGAAGCGCTTTCGCCTCAGCAATGCGTGATAATGTTCTGCGAACATGCCCGAAAGACGGTCGCAAGATGGTGGCAACCGATGAGCAAGAACGACTTGCTCAAGCACCTGCGGGCAAACGGTTGCCTGCTCATTCGGGAGGGCAAGCACGAGATTTGGCACAATCCCTCGACGGGAATGACGTCGCCGGTTCCCAGACACCAGACGATTGACCGGATTCTGGTCCGAAAGATTTGCCGCGAACTCGGCATTCCCGAACCCTAGAGATCACGCGTGAAGAGCCAGGCGTTCGACATCTTCGGGGTCGGGTCGATCGCGCATCGCCAGCTCTCGGCGAGCGGCCATGAGCTCTTCCATTGCGGTAAGAACGTTCATCCTGGCCTCGGAACGCGTCGCGCCCTGCGAGAAGGCACCCGGTACCTCTGGAATCGTAGCGACCCAGAAGCCATCCTTGCCTCGCTCCAAAATGATGGTCAGTTCGACGGCCATATACCCACCAGTATAGACGAGGCCGTTCACATTCGCGCGGCCTGCGAGGCTGCGGCTCAGATCGCCAGAGCCACCGGCGCACCGCCCTGCGCTGCCGAAGCGTAGCCCGCCAAAGCCACTCGGGCGGCGGCGAGGCCGTCCCCGACCGAAGGGACTGCTGGGCCATCGCCCCGCACCGCCGCCAAGAACCCGTCCACGAGCAGGGCGTCCAGGTTCGAGCCGTAACCCGCATGGGTGTGCCGCATGTCGGCGTTGCGGTACAGGTCCGCGCCCCAGCCGAACATGTCCATCTCGATCACGCCCGCCTCGCCCACAACGTTCATCGTGACGTCGCCCCACGTCTTGTAGCTCTTGGGGCGCGACCAACTCGAATCGAGCGTGGCGAACACGCCGCACGGATACTCCAGCGTGAGCATGGCCGTATCTTCCCACGTCTCGCCATACATGTTGTGCCCCGTCTGCGCCTGCACCCGAACGGGCTCTTCGCCTAGCAGGTCGTGCAGCAGGTCGGCGACGTGCACCACGTGGTCAATCATCGCGCCGCCGCCAGAGTGCTCGACCTGCACGAACCAGCCGCCCGGGCACGAACCCCGGTTGGTGGCGCACACGGCCCGCAGTTTGCCGATGTCGCCGTTGGCCACGCGTTCCTTGAGCTTGCGGTAGGCGGGCGAAAAGCGGCAGGGGAAGGCGGTCATCAGCAGCATCCCGCTCGCCTCGACGGCGGTCGCGATGCGGCGGGCGTGTTCGGCGTTCGGGGCCAGCGGCTTCTCGCACAGGGTCGGCTTGCGCCGCGAGGCCGCCAACTCGACGTACTCGGCGTGCAGCATGTTCTCGCTGCACACGATCAGGGCGTCGGCGGCATCCAGCAGAGCCTCGGGCGAGGCGCACCGCTCGACGCCGAAGTCGTTGGCGAATCGCTCGGCCATCGCCGGGTCGGCCTCGTACACGGCGACCGCTTGGGCGTCGGTTCGCGACTTCAGTCCGTGGGCATAACCCCAAGCGTGCATGTGAGCGACTCCGAGAAACCCGATCCGCAAGGCCATGGTCTCAGGTTCGCCGCCAATCGCGGACTTCCTGCCGGGCAGGTGGCTCAAACCGCGATCAGCACAGCGTCGAAGCGATCCTGCGGGACCGGTTGCCGATGGGCGAGCAGGGCATCCGTGTGGAGAGCAATCGCTTCGCGCACGTTGACGATCGCCTCCTCGCGCGTCTCGCCCTGGCTGACGCAACCTGGCAGACTGGGCACTTCGGCCACCCAGAGTCCGCTGTCGCCTTGATAGATCAGGACCTGTCTCATAGGATTAGTTTAGCGCGAAGTACGAACAACGCCCTACTTTCGAGTCCAGTCCAGATACGCCCGAATCTGCGCGTCCACCTGCTTGGCCAAGATGTCGAACTCCACGTTCACCTTGTCGCCCGGGGCCAGGTGCTGCATCGCTGTCTCGCGCCGCGTATGGGGGATCACGGCCACATCGAACCGCGCCTCGCCCGCTTCGCGGCGGGGGTTGACGATGGTCAGGCTGACGCCATCCACCGCGATCGAGCCCTTGGGCGCCAACAGCACGCCCCGCTCTTCCGA
>JACFNW010000498.1:0-1164 GCA_019454665.1 Fimbriimonadaceae bacterium
CGGTCTGGATTCAGCCACCGTCCTCGCCATCGCGCGCGCCGAGGGCTACGAGGTGTACGCTTTGACCGTGGAGTACGGCCAGCGTCACGACGACGAGCTGGCGGCGGCGAAGCGTGTGGCCAAGCGGCTGGGCGCAGCCGCACACCAGTTCGCTTCCGCTTCTTTGCGGACGTTTGGGGGCAGCGCGCTCACCGACGACATTGATGTTCCCAAGGGACCCGCCGGCGAGCCTGTGGGTTCGGGCATCCCAGTCACGTACGTCCCCGCGCGCAACACCGTGCTTCTGAGTCTGGCCCTGGCGTATGCCGAGTCCATGGGTGCGCGCGACCTGTTCATCGGGGTGAATGCCGTGGACTACAGCGGCTATCCCGACTGCCGGCCCGCGTTCGTCGAGGCGTTCGAGCGGCTGGCCAACGTGGCGACCAAGATCGGAGTAGAAGGCGAGGCGATCCGCGTTCACGCCCCCCTGATGGAGTTGTCAAAGCCGGAAATCATCCGCCGTGGACTGGCGCTGGGCGTGGACTACGGCCTGACGCTTTCGTGCTACGACCCGGTCGGCGGACGGTCGTGCGGGGGCTGCGACGCCTGCCGCATCAGGCTGGCTGCGTTTGCCGAGGTGGGCATCCGCGACCCGGGAGCAACGTCCTAGAGAACCCCGACACCGCAGGGACGGTGGGCGTCAACCGACCCGTCGCGGGAACTTGGCGGGCTTTGGGCGAGCCCTTCGTCCTCCGGGGTGCCCAGCCGCCGGACATTGGCGCGACCGAAAGGACTCGAACCTTCGACCTTCTGCTCCGGAGGCAGACGCTCTATCCACTGAGCTACGGTCGCGCACCGATGTGAGGATACACCAAACGGAGGCGCCTACTTGCGCTCGAGTTCCAGCTTGAGCTGAGGTCGGAACTCGGCCGGGCCGTCCTTCGAGTACACCTTGTAGATGAACTCTCGCCCGCTCGCCGACGGATCGAACGCCGCCGTCAGGAGAAACGCCACCGCCCGATCGTCCGAGTCCAGAGTCTTCACGAGCCGATCGGCGAACGAATCCTTGCCCGAAAGCAGGTCGAATGTGATCGGGACGGGCTGGCCCGCCTCGGCCTTGCCGAACACGCCCGCCGCCACCACGCCGTTCGGGCCGGCCTTCGGCTTCAGGTCCTTCAGCTTCCC
>JACFNW010000498.1:1174-2292 GCA_019454665.1 Fimbriimonadaceae bacterium
CTTTTCGCGGAACGACGCGGGCACGAAGCGCAGTTCGAGCGGCTGACGGTCCGCATCGGCCTTGGCGAATCCGAACTCCGCCACATGATGCAACGCGAGCGTGGCCGACTTGACGGTGTACGACCCCTTGGGAACGTCCTTGAAATCGAACCGAAGATAGCTGTGGGAGAACGAGTCGGCGTCGTCGGAGGCCTCGGGGAGGCTCTTGCCTCCGTTGCCCCACGCGCGCAGATACGGTTCCGCCGTGTCCGATGCGAAGGGATAGATCCAAAAGTCGTCCGACGGGGCAAACGTGCGGACGTCGAGGGTCGCCATTCCCATGGCCAGAATCGCGGCAAGCATGGCCCATTCTACGCCTTGTGGCGCGGCGCCCGTTGGGTCCGTGATTTCTCGACGGGCTGGTGCGGAACCATAAGGTCGGCACACGTTTCTGCCGATGATTTGGACCGGAATTCCCGTCGTCGCCATGCTCGAACTCGACTTCATCAACAGACGCACGCGGTTTCAGCGTTTGTCCGATGCACGCTTCTTCTCGGGGTGGGCGACCGAAATCGCAGGGGCCGAACTCACCGTCCACCTCTCCGCGCCGGTCACGCTCCACCGCGACGACATCTGCATGTTCGAGGTTTACGGGGTCAAAGCGACGGCCAACTTCCGAGGTCGGCTGTCCACCTTCGCCGATCGAACGGCCACGTTTCGGATGGAACTCCCCATCCGCTACCTTCCCGCTCAACCCGAAGACACTCGGTTGAACCTGCGCGGCATCACGGGCAAGGCCCTGTGGGAGGGCGTCGAAGTCGCCTTCGAAGTCGTGGACGGGTCCGAACATGGCATCGGGCTGATCAGCGACGCCAAACTCTCGCGAGGCGACCAGGTTCAGTTGGTCCTGCAAACGGGCTACGGCCAGCTGGTCTGCAATGGCGAAGTCCGATACTCGCGCGTGGCCGAAGGCGACGGCGGCAAGTTCCGCACCGGCGTCCGCCTCGACGAAATGAACCGCGTGGAGCGAGCGCGCTGGGAGCGGCTGTTGGCGGATGCTCAGGCCCCGGGCAAGGCCGAGAACCGGATGGCCGGATAGGAGGAGCCGAGAGATGTCGTTGCGCAAAGAGTTCCTGAAC
>JACFNW010000499.1 GCA_019454665.1 Fimbriimonadaceae bacterium
CGTTGTAGATGGTCTCGATGGCCTTCTGGATTTCGATCTTGTTGGCGGTGGTCGCCACGACGAACGTGTACTTGCGGACGATCTGCCGCTCGTCGCGGACTCGGGGATCGCCGTAGGACAACGCCACCGATCGCTCGGTGATGTGCGGTTTGATAATGATGCTGTAGGGGTCTTTCATCAGGACCACACCTCTTCGATGCGCGCAAGGGCGTCCTTGGCGATCACGATCTGGTGCGCGACCATCAGGTCGCGCGCCGAAAACGCTTGGGTCTTGACCGTCGTTCCGTCGTCTCCCGGCTTCGCGGGTGCGGTTCGCACCTCGACGTTCGGGAGGTTGCGGAAGCTGCGGTATGTCGCGTCGTGGTACTCGGGAAGGATCACGAGCACGCGGCGCGAGTCGGAGCCGAGGCTCTTGAGCAGAGCGGCGGCGTCCTTGGTCTTGGGCGCCTCGAAGTTGATGCCGTCCACCACGGTGACCACGCCTTCTTCGATCCGCGCATTCAATGCGCCGACGATGGCGAGGCGTCGCTCCTTCTTGTTGAGCTTCTTTTCGTAGCCGCGCGGCTTGACGGCGAGCGCCATGGAGCCGTGCGCGTAGTGGGGTGAACGGGTGGAGCCTTGTCGGGCGTTGCCCGTCTTCTTCTGCTTGTACGGCTTGCGGCCGCCGCCCCGGGTTTCGCTGCGCGTCTTGGCCGACTGGGTGCCTTGGCGCCAGTTGGCTTCTTCGGTGATCAGCGCCCGGTGGAGGACGCTCGATGCGGCCTTCACGTCGCCGAGCTTGAGTTCTTGCTCGCCGACCTTCTTGCCCTTGCTGTCTTTGACTTCGATCTTCGCCATGACGCTCACTTCCCGCCCTTCTTGATGATCACGAGGCCGCCGTTCGGACCGGCGACGCTCCCGCTGACGAGAATGAGGTTGCGCTCGGCATCCACCTTGACCACCTTGAGACCCTTTTGGCTGACGGTCTCGTGGCCCATGTGGCCGGGCCTTCGCGAACCCTTGAAAACGCGCTGCGGACCCGTGGCCCCGTTGGAAAGCGGTCGGCGGTGGGTCATGTAGCCGTGGGTCATGTGCTGGCCGGAGAAGTGGTAGCGCTTCACGCCGCCCGCGAACCCGCGGCCCTTGCTGGTGCCGGTGACCACGATCTTCTCGCCTTCCTCGAAGATGTCGGCGGTGATCTCTTGGCCGAGTTCGAACCCGTTCGTGTCGTCCACCCGGATCTCCTTGAGCGTGCGGAGGTTCTTGCCGACGCCGGATTTCTTCAGGTGGCCGAACTTGGGCCACGTGAGGCTCTTCTCCTTGGCGTCGCCGAACCCGACCTGCACGGCCGAGTAGCCGTCCGTCTCCGCAGTCTTGATCTGCGTGACGTAGACAGGACCCGCTTGGATGACGGTGACAGGCACCATCTTCCCATCCTCGTTGAAGAGGTGGGTCATCCCGATTTTCGTTCCCAGAATCGCTGGCAACATAATGTTTCGTTTACTCCGTCGCACGATCATGCACGCGCCCCCAATGGGCGGTCGCGCAAGCCGCACGTATCTCAGGGTTGTGTTTCAGCGTTCAGCTTCGATTGCCTCGTCAGCGTTTCGGAAGTCGTTGCCCGCGTGATTCCGCGACTGGCGCGGTGCGGGGCGACACGCTTGAGACTGGAAGCCGGCGCATCCCATCGGGTCCGTCATGGACCAAGGGAGCATTGTACCGAATCCGATTCCAGAATGCAAGGGTCCCAGTGTTCGACCCCATGGAGGGATGATAGAATGTAGGAACCATGCGATTGGAGATCGTCGTCCCCGACACCGCCCCCGAGAGGATTCGGCAGCGGCTCGCCGAATTGGTGCGTTGCCTGAACGAGACCCCAGACTTGGTCGAGGACCTGGACTTCGACCCAGAAGGGGCGGCCGGCGACGAGGACGAAGCCGACCTGCACCGGCGGATCCAAGCCAAGTGCACTCCTGAAGTCATCGCGAACCTGATGCTGCAGGCCGAAGACATCCGCGCCGGGAACGGATTGAGTTTGGAGCAGGTCTTCGACTTCCTTGAGGAATCGAAGGAACGATGGGTCGCCGACCAGCGAAACTGAAGGTCGAGTTGGCCGTCGCAGCTAGGACCGACCTGGATCGGATCTTGCGCTACAACCTCCGCCATTTCGGCCAACGACACGCCGAGAGCTATCTGGCGTTTCTTCGATCACAAATTGACGGGTTGGCCAGAGACTATCCCTTCGGCCTGAGCATCGAAGGCCATCCCGGCCTCCGGTACCACATCATGAAGCGGCGTCCCGGAGGCGACG
>JACFNW010000500.1 GCA_019454665.1 Fimbriimonadaceae bacterium
ACCGCATCCTGAGGGTGGACGCCACGGGTCGCGAGATTCGTTCGCTGGACTCGTTCCGCGTGGACCCGGCGCACGTTCCCGACGGATTCCAAGCCAACGCCCCGACCACGTTCAGCCGACCGAGGGACGTGTTCGCCTACACGACTTACGAGGCCTCTCCGAGCGGTGTCTCGAACCCGAGAACGCTGGAACTGTGGCAACGCTACGTCGTGGCCGACTCGGGCAACCACCGCATCGTCGAGATCGCCGACCGCTACGAGGTGGACCCGGTCAGCCGCACCGTGGTGCAGCCCATCGCGCTGGGAACGTTGGTGTGGCACACGCCCGCCCCGTTCTCGGGCAAACGGTTCGAGTACACCAGCGTCAGCCGCGCCTATGTGGAAGACGCCCTGGGTGGACGCTACGTGGTGGCTGCGGGCATCTCGAACGCCCGGCCGACCTATGCCGACTTCGGCTTTGCGGCTCCGTCAGGCTTGCGCGAAGAGGCCAGCGGCAACGGCGGCGTGGTGCTCTTCGACGGCGCGAACTCGCAGGTGATCGGCGATCTGGTGCTTCCGGCGGTTCCGGGCGGCGCGTTCTACGTCGAGGGCCAAGGCTTCGTGTCCGATCCGCGCGCCTCGCGGGCGAAGCCGCTGCAGAACTTGAACAGCGCCACGATCAAGATGAGCTACGTGGGCGGCAATCCCGTGCTCACGTTGCTGATCGCGGACGGCAGCGGCGTGTACGAGGCCATGCAAGCGGCTCCGGGCGTTTGGGCCGTGTCTTGGATGCTCCCGCGCGAGGCGTATCTGGCGTTGCGGCGCGACGGCGCGGGCAACCCTCTGAACGTCAATCCCAGGGACTTCAACCCCGTTTTCGCCAGGAGGTTGGACTCGGGCGACGTGTTGATCGTCAATGGATATGCGGGTCGAACCCGCGGCGACGACCGGTTCTTGGGCGAAGTGCTCCAGATCGACGGCGACGCCTACAACCTGACCGCGCCGAATCTCGGCTTCCGGCTTTCGAGCATCATGTTCGAACTCCCGCCGATCCAAGGCGCACGCGGCTTGTCCAACCCGATCTTCGCCGACAGGCGGTGACGGACGGACCAACAGAATCACATCATGGTTAGCACGATGCAAGCTCTTCGGAATTGGGCGAAAGGGACGGCGGCCCTCGCGGTCGCGGCCCTCGCCGTTGCGTCCTTCTCACAGGACTATCCGAGCCTGCGCGGCAACAACCAGGGCCAGGGGCGCAACAGCAACCCGAGCCTTTACGGCCCCGGCATGGGCAACCTGCGATGGTTCCATCCGAACTCGAACGACCTGAAGGGCGGTCGGATCATCCTCAACAACGCCGCCGCCGGCTCGACGCCGGGCGCCTGGGTGCCGCCGACCGGCGTCTCCCGAACCGGTTCTTGGACCGACCCGAACATCGCCGACGAAGCGCCGTTCGCCTATCAGCCGCAGTTCCTCCCGGGCTATTCGTTCGCGAACACCGTGGGCACGACGTCGGCGGAAGACCCAACGCAGGGAGCGACGTCGGTGTTCCAGTGGGTGCTCGACCCCGCTTCGGTGGACATCGGTCCGTTCAACATCGCGCGCAACTACGAACTCTACGTGTGGCTTCCGATCGGCCCCACGATGGTGGGCAGCTTCCCGCTCTATCCGCAGCGCTACTACGTCTACGAAGTCACGTTCGGCACAGGCGAGCGCTGGGTCGAGGTCGTGGATACGTTCGCCGGCGGGCAGGGCTGGGTCCGGTTGGGCAACGGCGGGTTGCAGACGAACCGGCTGTTCGCCTACAACGGCACCGATCCGATCACCATTCGCTTGTTCAACACCGTGCCCCTCAACACGTCGGGCGGCTACAGCGATGCCGTCGGAACGACGCTGGTCTACGCCGACGCCGTGATGGCCATCCCGCAGTCGGGCACGTACACGGCTTCGCCGGTCGTGGGCACGATCGCCGCCCCCGGCGGCGGCACCGAGACGCGCGTGGTGGCCGCTCGGAACGACTACAGCTTGGGCGAACGCGATGGCGAGACCGTCACGCAGATCCGCGGCACGGTGACGTCTTACTCGCACGATCACGCGGGCACGTTCAACACATGGGTCAAGTGGACGTTCCAGCCGCTTCTCGAATCCGAAGACACCGTCCAACTGGACAACAACGGCGTGGGCGTGACGTCGTCGTTGCCCTGGGGCCCCGAAAGCCTGGCGACCGGCTTCTTTGGAACGAACTACTTGGCCGCGCCGATCGTGGCCGATGCCGGCACGGCGACCACCGTCCGCTACCAGCCCGACC
>JACFNW010000501.1 GCA_019454665.1 Fimbriimonadaceae bacterium
GGGGTTCTTGAACCGCCTCTCCATGCGCTTCTTCACAAGGCCGCTCTGGATGTGCGGCTGGAGGTGCTCCTTGTCGGAAGCGGAGCCGGTGAAGATGATCTTGATCTGGCCCTTCTCCGGGTCTGGGTCGTGCCACTCTGGGCGCAGAGCGACGATCTCGTTGTAAAGCGCGACACAGATATCGCGGCTCATGCAGACGATCATGCCCTTGCCGTCCATCACGGCGCATCGGGCCTCGAAGTGCTCCACGAGATCGGTGGCAACCTCCGCCAGTCGTGGCTTCGCACCGACCAAAGCGGCGAGTTGCGCCCAAACGCCTTTCGCTTTCTCCCGTGCGCCGAGGTCCTCCTCGTCTTCGACCACCTCTTCGGCTTGGGCACTCAACGCCTCGATCTCTTCGCGGTTGATGTCCAGCTTGGCCAGCCGGCTCTCGTAGTAGATCGGCACCGTCGCGCCGTCGGTGACGGCGTCCTGGATGTCGTAGATGCTCACGTAGTCGCCGAACACGGCGCGGGTGTCGCGGTCCTCCTTGCTGATCGGCGTACCCGTAAAGCCGATGAAGGTGGCGTTCGGCAAGGCGTCTCGTAGGTGC
Organism: Fimbriimonadaceae bacterium; assembly: GCA_019454665.1. Lineage (GTDB taxonomy): Bacteria > Armatimonadota > Fimbriimonadia > Fimbriimonadales > Fimbriimonadaceae > UBA2387. The sequence goes on from JACFNW010000501.1 coordinate 593, forward strand.
TTGGCGTAGCCAAAGACGTACTTGCCCGTCTTCGTGTCCAAGCGACCGCTGGTGCCGTATTGGCTGCGGTGCGCCTCGTCGGAGACCACCACGATGTTGTGCCGGTCCGAGAGCAGCGGGTGTTGCTTCTCGCTCGTCAGCAAGGCGAACTTCTGGACCGTCGTAAAGACGATGCCGCCCGATTCGCGCGAACTGAGCCTCTCCCGCAAGTCCTCGCGTCCCTCAGCCTGCTCGGGGATGGTCCCCTGCAACAGGTCGCGCGCGGCGACGAACGTGCCGTAAAGCTGGTTGTCCAGGTCGTTCCGGTCGGTGACCACCACGATCGTCGGGTTCTTCATCTCCCCCTGCTGGAGCAGCTTGCCCGCATACAGCGCCATCGTGATGCTCTTGCCCGAGCCCTGGGTGTGCCACACCACGCCCGCCTTCTTCGATCCGGGCGACACCTCGCCGCCATAGGGCGCCCGGCGTTCGCGCACCACGTTGTCCTCGTTGCGCTGTGAAGCGAGCAGCGTGGCCCGAACCGCCTCGTTCACCGCGTGGTATTGGTGGTATCCGGCGATCTTCTTGATCAGCTTGTCGTCCTCGATCTCGAACAAGACGAAGTGCCGTACGTAGTCCAGGAACCGCGCTCGGTCGAAAAGACCGCGGATCAGAGTCTCCAGTTCGAACTCGACCAGCGGCTTATCGTCTTCGTGGGCGACGGCTCGCCAAGGCAGGAACCGCTCGGCGTTGGCGGTGAGCGAGCCGACGCGGGCGGTGATGCCGTCGCTGATCACGAGCACCGCGTTGGTGTTCATCAGGTCGGGAATCTCGTCCTTGTAGGTCTGAATCTGGTGGTAGGCGGCCCAGATGTCGGCCTGCTCGTCGGCGGGGTTCTTGAACTCCAGCACACCGAGCGGCATGCCGTTGAGGAACATCACGAGGTCCGGCCGCCGGTTCATCTTGGGGCCGGGCACGGTGAATTGGTTGACCACGAGGAAGTCGTTGTGGTCCGGGCTGTTGAAGTCGATGAGGCGAACGAGGTCCGTCTCCTTTCGCCCGTTCCGCTCGACTTCGACGTGGACCCCTTCGAGCAGGAGCTTGTGCAAGGCCCGGTTGCGCCCGATGAGCGTGGGATCGCTGAGCGCCTCGACGGCATGGATCGCCTGCTCCAGCCCTTCCTCTGGGATGGACGGATTGACCCGCCTTAGCGCTGCGAGCAGCCGCGGCCGGAGAAGCACGTCCTTCCAACTCACCCGTTCGGGGGCAGAGCCTTCGGGCGAGATGACTTCGCCGTGCACGTAGTTCCAGCCGAGCGACGCGAACCACTCACAGGCAAGGTACTCAAGTTGGGCTTCAGTGATCATTCAAGCGAATATGCTCGAAGAGTCGGAACCTTCTCTCGATCCTCCTCGAATAGATTCAACTGCTTGACGACAGGAATTCGATATCGAGCCTTGACTTCGGACTGAAGTGAGCGGTCGACGTGCTCAATCAGTTGGCGAAGCACATCCGCCTCCTGCCTCACGCTTCCGTAGTGCTTCGCCTGCAATAGCGTCAGGTCAGAGGAACTGATCTTAGGCCCAATCTCGGCTATGAATGAAGCGAGCCGCGACCCTATATCGAACTGCAGAGCTTGGGCGAGCAGTAGCCCACGAACCACCGTTAACTCAGGAAATGGGTTTTTAGCTCTGTTCAATTCCACG
>JACFNW010000502.1 GCA_019454665.1 Fimbriimonadaceae bacterium
GACTACATCGGTCGCCCCGAACTCCTTCGCCGCCGCGAGCTTCGATTCGAGCATGTCGACCGCGATGATCCGCGAGGCGCCCGCCAGTTTCGCGCCCTGGATGATGTTCAGGCCGACACCGCCGCAGCCGATGACGGCAACGGTCTGCCCGACCTGCAGCTTCACGGTGTTCGTCACCGCGCCGACGCCGGTCATCACGCTGCAGCCAACAAGCGCCGCGGCCTCCATCGGCACCCCATCAGGCACCTTCACGCAGGCCTTCGCGCTCACCAGCTGCTTCTCGGCAAATGCCGACATACCGGCGAACTGCATCATCGGCTGCCCGTTGAGCTTGATCCGGCCGATGCGGTTGAGCGACTGTGAGTTCGAGCACAGGTTCGGCCGCCCGGTGATGCACCGGTCGCACTCGCCGCACGATTGCACGAACGCCACCACAACGCGGTCGCCCGCCTTCACGTTGGTCACGCCCGGGCCGACCTTCTCGACGACACCGGCCGATTCGTGGCCAAGCACCACCGGCATCGGGTGCATCCACTTCCCTTCCATAAAGTGGAGATCCGAGTGGCAGACCCCGGTCGCGCTGGTCTTGATCAGGACCTCATTGGCCTGGGGGTCGTCGACCTCAATGTCTTCGATGACGAGCGGCTGATTCGGCGCATAGAGCACTGCTGCTTTCATTGGTAGGGCTCCTCCTTCTTTGAAGCACGGCGATTCTTCCGCCCGGTAGGTTAGCTGTCAAACAATCTCCAAAACCCCCTCGCGCAGTGGCTGGCGGAGGGAATCGAACCCCTGGCGTCCATCCGCTTACCAGAACGCAAGAGGGAGGGGCCGCAATTGGCTCCCTCCCTTCCAACGGACCGCCCTCGATGATGGCGTGATCGAGCTATTCCTTGTCGGGTGCGACCGGCGGCGGCCCGAAAACCTGGCGGAACTGCGGCAGCGGCCCGCGAGCGAGTGCCTGCTCCTCCGGTTGCCTGATGCCGGCCGTGGCGGAAAGCACTTCGCCGGTCCCGTTGCGCAGCACAAGGACCAGGACGGCGGTACCGTCATCCTGCCCGGTCGTGACGTTCGCGACACCGCCACGCTCCCACGCCAAGACCCAAACGTCCTCAGGGTCCGTGCTGTAGAAGCCTGTTGTAACCGAGGTCGTCAGTTCCGTGACCGCCGGTTCATACCGGAAGTCGACAAGCTCCATTTGGTCGAGGGACACGCTTCCGACCGTTTCCTTGAGGTAATCCGAAGCGAATGCCTCGGCGCGGGCGCGGATGGATGCCGGGTCTTCAAGCCGTTCATCGGCGCTTGCCGCGCCGAAGGGGTGCCCCTTCAGCGTGAAGACGCTGACGCTTGCGAAGAGGACGATCGCGGCGATGAGACCGAGCTTGTGTTTTCGACTCATGAAGATTCTCCTACCAGTATGTGTAGATCCAGACGTCGCTGTAGCCGGACTTCACGAACTTCGCGTGCTGATCGCCCTGGAACCCGCAGCTGTTCGAGCCGCTCCATTGGCCGTATAGACCAATCGAAGCAACGCCTCCGACGCCATAGGTCCAGCCGTAGTATCGAAAATGTCGGTGCTGCTCTAATTGGTTGCCTTTCCACGGCTCTCGTCCTCCACGAAAGAGTCGTCCAAAGCCGCTGCGCAGTCACCCATCATTTGGTGGAAGTTTGGTCATTGCTCCTACAACCCAAGCAGCTATCTGGCTGCGCTTCCGGAAGCCGAGCAGTCCGAGGATCTCGTGGACATGCGAGCCAACCGTACTCGGCTCGATGCACAGTTCGATTGCGATCTCCTTGTTGGATAGTCCGTCCGCAACAAGCCTGGCGACTTCCCATTGCCGCTCGGTACGCCCGTGAAGTCTCACCGTCACCCGGGCACCGCCCTTTCGTTTCCGCACTTGATCCGGCCCGACGGATCGCTGACTCGCCGCCAGTATCCCGCGCGCTTCGTGCTCGTCAAGTAAACTTCATGCAAACTTGGCATCCCGGCGACCAGGCTGAACCGAGCCTTTCTGCGGGGCCAGCACCCCGCAGGCTGTTGCTCCGCCGGTGCCCCCACCACACCGGGTTCGGCCGGCAATGGAATGCAGGGGCGGCCGCGGCCGGCGGTATTGACACCTGGACGACTTCGGCAACGCCTTCGATCAGACCGCGGCGAATGTGACCTGGCTGAAGCGGGCGTGTCCGGAGTTGCGCCAGGCTCCGACCCCTAGAACGGCAGGCGCAACGGGCCCACCCGCACGGTGAAGCGCTCCACCTTCCGTGGGTTCAGCCCGGCC
>JACFNW010000503.1 GCA_019454665.1 Fimbriimonadaceae bacterium
AGTAGAGTTCCAGGCCGTTGCCGTCTGGGTCGCGCAGGTAGAGCGCCTCGCTCACCCCGTGATCGGCCGCGCCGTCCAGCGCCACGCCCGCCCGGTCCAACCGCAGTAGCGCCTCGGCCAGGGTCGTGCGGTCGGGGTAGAGGATCGCCGCGTGGTAGAGGCCCGTGGTTCCAGACGGGGGCGGCGCACCGCCCAGGCTTTCCCACGTGTTCAGGCCCAAGTGGTGGTGGTAGCCGCCCGCCGAAAGGAACGCCGCACGGTCGCCCATGCGTTGCACGACCTCGAAACCGAGGGCCTCCGTGTAGAAGGCGATGGCGCGTTCGAGGTTCGAGACCTTGAGGTGGACGTGGCCGATGCGGGCGTCGGGATGGATCGTCGTGTTCATGTCCACTGCAAGGTCTGAAGAGTTCCGGTTGCTCCAGACATGGGTCCTTGGGCCGGACGAACGAAAAGGGCGAGCGCCGATCGCTCGGCACCCGCCCCGTCTTGATTCAGGTGTGGATTCGGTGTGAGGCTAGCCGCCCTTGCCGCCGCCGCCCGTCTTGGTCGTGCCGCCGGCTTTCGCCGTGCCGCCACCGGCCTTGGCCGCTCCGCCCGCCGCGCCGCCGGTCGCCCGGCCCGCGCCAGCACCGCCGCGTTGGAATTGCGCGCGTCGCTCGGCGATGAGCTTGTCGTACTGCGCCTTCTGGTCCTTGGTCAGGATCTTGCCGATCTCGGTGTTCATCGAGGTCATCAGCTTCTGCATGCCCTCGCGCCGCTTGGCTTGGTCCTTCTCGTCCCGGAGCTTGGTGAAGGCGGCCTGGTTTTTCGTCTGAAGGGCCTCGATCTTCTTCTTCTGGTCGGCGGTCAGCTTCAGCTTCTCGAAGATCTCGGCTTGGCCGCGCATGCCGCCCATCCGGCCTTGACCCTGGCCTTGAGCCTGACCCTGTCGTTGCTGGCCCTGCGCTTGGCCCTGGCCGCGCGCGCCTGCTTGCTGCGCCAGCGCGCTCACGGCGAACAGGGCGCAAATCGTCATCGCGATGATTCGTTTCATGGTTCTCGGTTCCTCCCGACGTTGGACGCAGGGATTACACGGGGCATAACGCCGGGCGACCCCAAACGGTTCACTCAGGCTTCGCCGGCCAGAGTTTGATCAGCTCCTCGGCGCTCAGGTGAGAGGCGCCCAAGATCACGCGCCGCCCCAGCGCCTCGTGGGTCGCCATGCGATAGCCGTCGAACTCGGCCACCTGCCACGCCACCCCGTTCACCGAGACCGTGCGGGGCGGCTCCTTGGGCGCGAAGCCCTCGGGCCAGAAGTCGGCTTTGTCGGGGTAAAGCTGGATCAGGGTCAGCGTTTCGCCCGTCTTGGGGTCGGCCCAATCGCTGCGCAACTTGGCGGATTCGCCATAAGAAACCGCGACCCGCGCCTCGATCCGCGCCTTTGCCTCTTCGGCCGTACGTCCGAACCCCATGAACAACGTGCCATCGGCCAACAGAACAGGGCGTCCGTGGATCTCGTTCGAGACGATATCCCTGCCTGCGCCATCTGCGGTGGCATACCGCACGGCGAATGTCCCGTCCCCAATCCAAGGGGCGACGACCATAAGGGTGGGAGCGTAACTGGGGCCCTTGAGCGAGCAACGGATCGCGTCGCCCTCCACGCGAATGTCCACTTGCGTTCCCTCGGGCAATCCCGCCGTATCGAACGAGGCAGGGCCGGGACGGTACTTGGGGACCGTCCGCGTCACCGACTTCTCTTCGAGCGCCGACCCCAGATAGCCTGGTCGCTCGGGAGTGGCGAGGATTTGGATCCACGCGCCCTGCCACATCTTCGATTGGCGCGCGGCGGCCGCCGTGTCGTCGGCGTACGTGCTCTTTCGGGGCTCGAACACGCGCCAAAGCACGTCGGGCCGGAACGGGCCGCGCAGGATCGTCCGGCCGGGGAACCCGTAGTCGGCGAGCGTGGTCGCCGTGTCGCGCGATTCGATGCGCTCGGCCGTCCATGCGCGTTGGCCCCGAGCCTCGGCAAGAACCAGGCCGGTCTCGCGCTCGACCCACTGCGTCCACCCATCGCCTGCGAGGCGGTGGGCCGTACGCCCGAGGATGGTCCTGGTTTCGTTCGACCAAGTCTGCGGCTTGCAACTCTCACTCTCGAAGGGCATCTGGAGGGCGTAGCGCGCCTCGTTCTCGATCCAAACGAACCGCCGTTCGCCTTGGCGCGCTTCGATCAGCGTCACGCCGGGGGCGTTGAGGTCTGCCGCGTCGCGGGCTTCGACCACCAGATCGCCCGATTGA
>JACFNW010000504.1 GCA_019454665.1 Fimbriimonadaceae bacterium
GTTCTTCGAGAATCCCGGAGAGAGGCCTCTTCAGCAGCGCGAGGAGCTTCGGGTCGCTCTGGTTAGCGAGTTGCTGCAAGAGAGGCTCGACAACCTCGGCGACGAGCTTCTCGGTCGGCGAAACGAGGAACGGTTTGGCCCCTCGGCCTTCGGTCGTCTTCTCTGCCTTGATGAACCCGGCCTCGACGAGAGCATGAAGGACGAGCTTCGGAAGGCTCTTCTCAGGGAACTTGACCCCGTAGGTCATGGACGCGAGGCGGGCTAGCTCGTTCGCGGGCTGTGGCGTCGTGGTTCCCGTGTTGCAGAGGGCTCGGAGGAAGGCTCTCTGCTCGGTCGTGAACCCGGCGAGTAGGTCGTAGTCGTCCGGGTCGCTTCCGAGAACCTCCTTCAGCTTGGCCTCGTTGACCTGCCAGCGGCTCCCGACGATCACCCCGGCCTTGGCGAGCCAAAGCCTCATCATGCTCGGATGCTTGCCTCCGGAAGGGTAGTGGACTCCCCGCACGGCGAGCCCGTCGCGAAGGGTAGTCAGGTTCACTTCCTCCCCGGCTACGGTCATGTCTTGAATGCAGCGAACGAGCGTGAGCCCGTGAAGGTGAAGGAGGATATGACGGGCGAGGAGGCGGTAGAGAACCTCCTCGGTCTCCCTGGCTTCGTAAAGCTCCTTCCCGAAGTCGGTCAGACTCGCGTCCCGGTCGATGATCCCGTAGGCGATCATCCCTAGCTTGGTGTTGTTGGCGAGCTTGCCCCGGCTGTAGTCGTCCGTCGAATGGTTCTCGAAGTAGTTCGAGCGGACGGCGGCCTCGAATGCTTTCCAGTCTCCGCCGTGCTCATGGGCAAGTTCGAGGACACGGCGAAGTTCGATCTGGGAGGGCGAGAACTCACTCCCGAAAGGAAGGTCGCTCTTACGCAAGTTCCTTCACCTTGGGAACAGGGATGGCCTGACGATCGATTTCCCGAGCAACCAGGGTCGCGAGAAAGTCTTGGATTGTCTCGTCCCGGACAGCAACCAGGACACGAAGGCGAACGTGCAGTTCCTCGGAAAGCCGAACGTGAACCATCCGTTCGCCAGTTTTCTTGTTTCTTTTGGCCGAGAGACTCATTCTGTTCCTCCTGTAACTCAGTTATAGAAACGACGTGCGAGAGCGGCCCAAAGTTTCTGAATCGGCCCAACATGGCAACGGAAGCGCACGGTGACAGAGCCTTCGATGTTTGTCCTTTGGTCCACTTTACCTGTGGGCGTTCAGGGGCAGACTGCCGACTTCCGGCCCCAACACCGCGTAGAACGTCTAACCCCATGACCAAGCCGCTCGCCGCCCTGCCCCTCCTGCTCGCATTCGGCCACGCCAACGCCCGAGACAACCAGGATCGCGGGATTCTGGAGCCGCGTTCGGCGCATTCCATGCGGGTGGGCGTCCAGGACCATCACGTGGGCAAGGTCTGACAGAAGAGAGTCTCGCACTCGGTATCTTGCATTCGTCGTCGCCGACAGAACACGGTGGAGTTCGTCAAGTCCGCCCATAGCCCGCCGCTCACCGCTCCCGCCGAAACTCGAACCGCGTGCCCCGGCCGCCCTTGATGAGGCCGATCGTCGCCGAAAGAACCCCCTCCGCCGACAGCTCGTAGACGATCCGCTGAGGCGAGTCGTGGCGAGGGTTCTCGAACACCGCCCGGTTCGAGCTGAACGCGGTCAGCGCGAACTCGGTCGGCGGGACGCCGTTGGGCTGCGCGATGTACACCAGGCCGCCCTCCCGCTCCAACGATGCGCAAAGTACTCGAAAGCCCCTTGGGGCTTACTCTACCCGCCGGGTTCTCGCACGGAGTGTCCGAAGCAGCCACCCGGCGGGCGACCAAAGAACGGCATCGCGGATTGACATTCCGGGCCCGACCTGGCAAACTGTGCCCCATGTGGCTTCCGCTGATCCTGGCGACGCTCGCCCTCCAACCCGACGCTACCGCCTATGTCGGTGCGCGCCTGATCCCCGTCGAGGGACCCGAGATCGCCGACGGCGTGTTGGTGGTTGCGGGCGGGAAAATCGCAGCGATCGGCGACCGCAGCACGCCTATCCCCCAAGGCGCGAAGGTCGTGGACCTCGCGGGCAAGGTGGTCATGCCGGGGTTGGTGGACCTGCACAGCCACGTCGGCGGACCGGGCGGAGGCGACCAAAGCGGCGCGATCCAGCCCGACGCGCGCGCCATGGACTCGATCAACCCTGCCGACCCCGGCTTTCGGCGCGTGACCTCGGGCGGGCTGACCACGCTCAACGTGATGCCCG
>JACFNW010000505.1 GCA_019454665.1 Fimbriimonadaceae bacterium
CACCCACCTGCACTTGCTGGAGTCGGCCACCGAGATGCACGAGGCCGCGCCAACGCCCGAGACGGCAGGCTGGGTGCGCCATTGGCTATCTGTGCTGATGGACAGGATGTTGACCTTGCCGGGAGTCGCGTGTCCGTTCTTCCTTCAGAACTGGCGAGCCTTACCTGGCCACAACTCGCCCGGGCACAACATCGAAACGGCGTTCCTGCTGCATCACGCGGCAACCTCTATCGGCCTACACAACGAAAATGTCGAACAGATGGTGCGTGGATTGGTGGACCACTCGTTGCGGGCGTGGGACGAAAGAAACGGGGGCTTGTTCTACCGAACCGAAGTTTTCGACGATCCATTCGACCGCGACAAGGTGTGGTGGGTTCAGAACGAGACCATGACGGCGCTCTTGGTCGCCTACAAGGCGTTTGGCGATGAGGTTTATTGGAATCGATTCTGCGAGTCTTGGCGGTTCTGTTGCGAACACATGGTGGACCCGGTTCACGGGGGTTGGTATGACACGGTGGACGAGACGGGGACCCAGGTTCTGGTAGAAGCTAAGGCCCACCGATGGAAGGCCAACTACCACGAAGGGCGAACGCTGGTCTACTGTCTGAAGATGCTGGCTTCATGAAGTGCTTTCGTCGTCTCACAGGTTTCACGCTCCTCTTCACGGTCCTCCTTGGATCGGGTTGCCAGTTGGGTGCACCGGCCGCCGCACAAGCAAAGCCGGCAACGGCAGAAGCCGTGAACGAGAGGCTCGTCTTCCTCTTGGTACCCATCCAAAACCCCCGGAAGCAAGTTCGCGAGGATGTCGAAAAGTCTCTGCGGGAGTTCTACACCGCAGACATCAGATGGCTTGACAATGTCGCGATCCCCCAATCGGCTTACTATGAGCCACGGCGGCGGTACCGTTCCGAGAAGCTGCTCGAATGGCTCCAAGCCGAGTGTGCCCAAGATTCCAAGACTACAAAAGTCGTAGGCGCGACCGAGAAGGACATCTCGACAACCGCCCATGGCGTCCACGACTACGGCATCATGGGACTGGCCTACATGGGAGGCACCACGTGCGTCGTCTCTTCCTATCGTTCAAAGCGGAGGGTTGGCCCCGTTGCCGTGCACGAAGCAGGTCACACGCTTGGATTGGAACACTGCCCGAACAAAGGGTGCCTGATGCGCGATGGCGAAGGCACGGGCGCCGACATCGTCAACCACAAAGGCTTCTGCTCGAAGTGTCGCTCAAGAATCAGTACCTGGTTGCGCTAATCAGGTTCAGCCACCCAGAACCACGCCTTCGCCGTCCAAGTTTTCGTACCGCATGCCCGCAAACGCAGGCAACGTGCGAGACATCTCTTCCATGACCTCTCGCGCGTTGAACAGCGGCGTTCGGGGCTTGATCCGGATGGCCAACTCCTCGAACACCTTCCACGCGGGCTCGGCGTCGCCTTTGGTGGGCAGGATGGCCTTCATGCGCTGCACGCGTCCTTCGCAGTTGGTGTAGGTGCCGTCCTGCTCGGCGGGCGCGGTCATCGGCAAAACCACCGAGGCAAAGTGAATCGCTTCCGTCGCGGCGATGTCTTGAACCACGAGGAACGGCACATTCTCCAGTGCGCGGGTGACCAGCTCCCGATCGGGGTGCAACGCGAGCGGGTCGCAACCCAGCAACCACAGCGCATCCAACCCGCCATTTGCGGCGGCGGTAAGGATGGCTTGGGTGTCCATCCCCTGTTCGCCTTCGGGCTGGGCGTCGGGCCGCACGCCGGCCGCCTCGGCTCCGTAGGTGTTGGGGCCGGTCGCGTACAGGTGCTTGCTGCCAGGCATTGAAGCAAGAGCGGACATCGCACGATCGCCGGATTCGGCGTTCAGCAACGCATGGGAAGCGACGATCGCCGTGGCATCGCTCAGCAACTCCCGCGCCTTCGCCAAGTCGGAAGCAGAAACCCCAGAGCCTTCGGCCGAGCCGTTCCCGGCGAGCGCCTCGGCGACAGATCCCTCGGTTCCCGGAGCGCAACGCAACACCAGGTGCGCGAAGGAATCGGCATCGGTCGGCGCGGAATGAACCACAACCACTTTGGCCCCATGCTTGAACCAGGCCTTGCGGACCCGAAGGAACACGATGGGCAGTTCGTCGGCCAGAGAGCCGAACACCAGAATCGTCTTAGCGTCTTCGAGCGCGGCGATCGGTTCGGGTTTGGGCAGCGATGCGGCGAGGTGGCGCGTCCAGCGGTGGTCCACATGGTTCGAGCCGAACACGCTGCGGAACGACTTCTGGAACT
>JACFNW010000506.1 GCA_019454665.1 Fimbriimonadaceae bacterium
AAGGTGCGTGGAAGCCCTATGTGCCGGAGCGTGGGGCGATCTATCCCGATGGCGAATTGGGCCAGAGTCTGCGCACCGTTGCCCGGCTGATCCGCGCCGATCTGGGCTTGCGTCTGGCTGCGGTGGACTACGGCGGCTGGGACACGCACGAGGGGCAGACCTACTCGTTCGCTCCGCGCGTCGAGCACCTGTCGCGTTCGCTCGCCGCGTTCGCCAACGACTTGCATGCCTACGAAGACCGACTGTGCGTCGTCGTGATGAGCGAGTTCGGCCGACGCGTGCGCGCCAACCAGAGCCAAGGCACCGACCACGGGCACGGCAACGCGATGATGGTCATGGGCGGCGGGGTTGCTGGTGGGCGCATCATGGGCGAATGGCCGGGTCTGGCCACCGAGCAGTTGGATCAGCGCGCCGACCTGGCGATCACCACGGACTACCGTGCCGTACTCTCCGAAGTCGCCTCGGCCCATCTGGGCGTCAGGGACGTCTCGAAGGTGTTCCCCGGGTTCAAGGCCAAGCCCTTGGGTTTGATCGGATAGCCGCGAACAAGGGGTTCGTTCGGTAGGGTCCGGGCGACGGGAGGTTCAGGGTTCGGGTTCGACGCCCAGCGCTTCTAGGTCGTAGGCGTCCTTCTTTCGACCTGCCGCACGCTTGTTCGCGACAAAGTCGTCAAGGCTGATGAAGGGCACCGAGATACCGTCGAGTTCGCTGACGACCCTTCGCTCCCATGCGCCGGCGAACTCGACTCCGTCTATCTGATTGAGCAAATCAATGCGGAACGGCTGCCGCCCGAGCATGAAAACAGCCGGCTCCTTCAGCAGGTCTTCGGGGCCATCCAAGGAATCTCCGAACCCGAATTCGCAAAGAACGTCGTATAGCCGCTCGGCATTGGCTCGCGTCGTTTGGATGAAGAAGTCAATGTCGGCGGTGTATCTCGGGTGACCGTGGAACGCGAGTGCATGTGCGCCCACGATCAGGTACTCAACGCCGTGGGAGTTGAGCAATCGTAAGAATTCTTTCCAATCGGGGTGGAGTTCCATGGGCTCGCCAGATGAGTTCGGCTTGGATCGCCAGACGTTCGGCAGGGGTGAGGGCGGCGTAATCTTCCCGATCGGCCCGATCGGCCTCTTCGGGCGTCATGATGCGCATCACCTTGCGGTCGTCGGGGCCACCCTGATCCACGAATCGAGCATACCAGCCGTGGCTACCACGTCCCGACCGGTTGTTCGTCGGGCAAGTACCGGGCGAACTGCTCGACGTGATAGACGTCGTGGGCCAGCAGCGTTCCCGCCCAATCGTAGGCCGACATCGCTCCACGCTCGGGGTGGGTGGTCTCTCCGGCCCAGTCGTCTTCGGTCAGGCTCTCAAGGTAGGCAAGGGTGGCCTTTCGGCGCTGCGCCCAGACCTGCACCTGTTCCTTGGGGTCGGTGTCGTCGTATCCCAGTTCGACGCATCGGGCCGATTCGTCGAAGGCCTCGATGGTCGGACGCCGCTCGGCGCACGCGTGCAACCGGTCGAGCATGATGGGTTCCCAATCCGCCAGATGCGCCATTGCTTGCCGCAGCGTGAAGCGGTCGGGGTCCAACGCCTCGTCGTAGCGGCGAAGGTCCACGTGTTCCAGGATGCGGCGCGCGATCTCGGGCGTGTGGCTCAGGGCGCGGAGGAGGTAGTGGTTGCGCACGATTCCATTTTAGCAACACACCCGAACCGATTCAGAGGAAGAGCCCGCCGTCCACGGTGAGCGTCTGCCCCGTGATGTACGACGCCTCGCGCGACGCAAGGAACAGGACGGCGGGCGCGATGTCTTGCGACGTGCCCAATCGGCCTGCCGGAGCGGTCTTTTCGACATGCGCTTTGAACTCGGCGGGAAGGTCGGAGGTCATGTCGGTCTCGATGAACCCGGGCGCGATGGCGTTGCACGTGATCCCGCGCGAACCCAGTTCCTTCGCGATCGCCTTGGTCAAGCCGACCACGCCCGCTTTGCTGGCCGCGTAGTTGGCTTGCCCCGCCGCCCCGTGAAGACCGACCACCGAGCTCATGTTGACGATCGGGCCGTAGCGTGCTTTCATCATGGTCCGCGTCACGGCATTGGCGCACAGGTAGGAGCCCTTGAGGTTCACGTTGAGGACGGCGTCCCAATCCTCGTCTTTCAGGCGCATCATCAGGTTGTCTCGTGCGATGACGGCGTTGTTGATGAGGACCGAGTGCGGTCCGCACTGGTCGCCGATGTTGGCGAAGAGCCCCTCGACCTGCTCGGCGTT
>JACFNW010000507.1 GCA_019454665.1 Fimbriimonadaceae bacterium
ATGGCAGAGAAAGGCTGTCGAGTGGCGATGCGGTCGAACACTTCCAGCCACTCGCCGACCGTCTCGATCCACGGGACCGTGTCGGGAGGCATGCGCAACCGCACCATCAAATCGGAAGCCGCTTGCACCCCTCGCAGGTCGTCTTCGTCCGAGGCCAGGTCAACCAGCGTGGTGCCGGGTTCGATCCGCTCCAGCAACGCGACGCCGATCGCGGGGTCGCTGGCCAGTAGCCGCACGCACGGGCGTCCCGCGTAGGCGTTGAGCAAGGCGATCTCGGCGCGGATGCCTCGGCCGGGCACACCGCACTTCAGCACGCAACGCCTCCCGTCGGGCATTCGGGCAGGTGCCAAAAAGTTGTACCAATGCCTGGGGAACAACGCCTCCCACTCGAGGCCGTATCGCTCGGCGCACCGATCGAGGAGGTCTGGAAGACCTTGGAGCCAAGCTTCGCCCGCCTCGCCGTGTACGCCGAGAATCGTGCGGCGGAACGAGTCGGGAATCGTGCTCGCTGGGTTCACGGGGCCACGTAAGGGCGGACGTTGCCCTTGGCCAACTGGTCGAGCCAGTAGTCGAGGCCGAACTCGCCATCAATGCACTGGATGCGCGGGATGCGCATGGGGTTGAACTCGGCGGACTTGGGCGAAGGAGCGGGGCTCGCGCCGACCAACAGCGCTCCCGAGAACCCGTACCGCTTGCCGCCGCGTTCGAAGCCCTCGAGCAGCGAGGCGTTCTTGGGCGAGATGCCGTACGGCAGGGCGATCGTCTTGCACTCGAACCCGTGCGAAGCGACAAAGTCGGACGAGTCCGCGAGTTCGCGGCGCACGCCCTCGTCGTCCAGTTTGGCGAGGCTGGTGTGCGTCACGGAGTGGCTACCCACCTCGCAGCCCCACTCCTTGAGCATCGCGAACTTCTTCTCGACCGAGTCCTTCTGGCCCCAAGGCGTTGGCGGGAGGACGTAGAACGAGGCTTTGACAGGGAAATCGGGGTGAATCTTGGCGAAATCCAACCAGATGCCCACGGCACAGTCCGGGGCGATCGAGCCATCCTCCAAGAACCGAAACTGGCTGATGTGCGAATCGTCGAACGTGAACACGATGGGGCTTGCACCGGGCGGCAGCGCCATCCGATCCTCGACATACTCGGTCAAGGTGACCGGACGAAAGCCGAGATCGTACAGCTTCTGCAAATCTTTCTTGTACCGATCAATGGAGCGATCCCAGCGTGCCTCTTCCTTGGCGATCTTGTGGTACTCGATGACGAACACCTGGCCGTCGGTGTCGGCGGGACGGTCGGTCACGCGTTTCACCGGCTTGGCGACGGGGGTGGAAGGGGCTGCCGCAACGGGCAGTTTTTCATCGCGAGAAGTTGCTCCGCACCCCCCCAACAGGCAGGCGGCAAGGGCTAGAATGAGGAGGTGGGCCGGCTTCGCCATCTTGGTCATTGCGTGGGTTTCTTAGCGCTCGCGTCCATCATATCTTGCTCCGGCCCTTCCAAGTCGGCGGCTGTCGCGCCACCGCCCGTCGAGGCCGAAGAGCCGCCTCCGCCCAAGATTCGCTTCCCCAAACCCGACCACGTCCGCGGCATCTATCTCACGGCTTGGTCCGCCGGACTGAACAGCCGCATGGACAACGTTTTGAAGATGTTGGAAACCACAGAGTTGAACTCTTTGGTCATCGACATCCGAGATGCGGGCATCCTGTACTTCAAGACCGACATCCCCGACGCCGCCGCAGCCGGGGCGACCCAGGTGGCCGTGACGAAGCCCGAGGCCCTGATGACGCGGCTCGAGGAGGCCAAGGTGTATCCCATCGCGCGCATCGCGTGCTTCCGCGACAAGTTCGTGCCGATCAAGTTCCCGAACCGGGCCGTGCAGACGCCCGACGGCAAGCCTTGGAAGGACCGCGCGGGCTACGCCTGGCTCGATCCCTACAACAAGGAGAATTGGGAGTATCTGGCCGCCGTCGTGGACTTTGCGCTGGAACTGGGCTTCCCCGAAATCCAGTTGGACTATGTGCGATTCCCCAGCGAGGGGAAGATGAGTTCCATGGTCTTTCCCGGCAAAGCCAAGTATCCCAAGCCCGACGCCAAGCCCGCCGAAGTGATCGCCGAGTTCGCGAACTTCATCGGCAAGCGGGTTCGGGACAAGGGCGCGGTCTACAGCGCCGACCTGTTCGGCATCATCAGCTCGGGCAACGCTGACCAGGGCATCGGCCAGGAATTGCAGGCCAGCAGCGCGCCGTTCGACCTGATCT
>JACFNW010000002.1:0-17750 GCA_019454665.1 Fimbriimonadaceae bacterium
GATCGTGCCGAAGCTTGCTCCGATCGTTCACGGTGCGATGTCCTTG
Organism: Fimbriimonadaceae bacterium; assembly: GCA_019454665.1. GTDB lineage: Bacteria > Armatimonadota > Fimbriimonadia > Fimbriimonadales > Fimbriimonadaceae > UBA2387. The sequence goes on from JACFNW010000002.1 coordinate 47, forward strand.
GAGCCCGATGGCCCCACGGTGTAGTATGGCGACGTGCAAACCCCGCGCGAGAAACTCATCGCCTTGCTCGACCGCGTGCAGCTGGTTTTGGCCATTGTGTTGCTGCTGGCCGTGGCGGGTTTGGTCGCGTTTGTGGTGCGCTCGGGCATGTTCAACCGGCCCTAGGGCCGGGCTTACAGGCGGCGGGCGCGTTGCGACTCGATGCTGGTCACGCATTCTATGGCCATGTTCCACCGCGTGGCTTCGTCGCCGCCGCGCAGGTAGTAGGCGATGCCGTTCTGTTTCCAGCCGATTCCCTTGCCGACGTAGAATTCTTTGCCTGCTTTGGTCACGACTCGGGCGCCATCGAACGGCTTGTTGCAGCGGCTCATGAACAGCCGGAAGCGCCGTCCCTCGTGCTCGAACTGGTAGCCCGCCCAGCCGTCGCCGTACTTGGCCGCGCGGATTCTGGCGCCGCACCGCATCTTTATGATCGGCGCGGGCAAGCCGGTTTGCTCCTTGACCCATTGGGCGGCGACGATCGCGTTCGACGTGGCGAATTCCTCGGTCACGGGCGAACGGTCGAGCTTGACCGGATCGAACACGTAGGCGCCAACGAGCAGGGTCATGGCGAGGCACGCGACGACTGCGATGCGCGAGGGCAGGGCAAGTGGGTGGCGCTGGGCGCGCTTGAGGCCCGCCAAAAGCGTGGCCCTGGGCACGGGCTCTGACAGAGCGGCCTTGCGGACCTCTCGCTTCAGGCTGCGCAAGCCTTCGACTTCTCGGCGCGCTATTTCATCTTGCGCCAGACGCGTCTCATGGCGGGCCCGCTCTTCAGGGCCGAGCGTGCCATCCACATAGGCTTGCCAATCGAATCGGTTCATGGCCGCGACCCCACAAAGCAGACGATTCCGGCGAGCCGTTCGCGCAGGAGCGAACGGGCCCGGAAGAGGCGGGACCGCACCGTGCCGATCGGCACGCCCATCGCCTCGGCGGCCTCTTCATAGGTGAACTGTTCGACGTCGCACAGGTGCAACGTGAGTCGAAACTCGGCGGGGAGTTCCTCCAACTCGCGCAACACGTGGTCGGCATCCACGCGCCACGTCACCTCGTCCCAGAACGGCTCCTGGCTGACGATGCTCTCGTCGAGTTCGGCGTCCACGGCCTGCGCGGCCAGCGAGCGTTTGTTGCTCGCGAGTTCGTTGCGCATGATGCGGATGAGCCAGCTGCGAAGGTGGTTGCCATCGAAGCGGTCCCACGCGCGAAACGCCTTGACCAGGCACTGCTGCACGAGGTCCTCGGCGTCGTCCGGGTTGCGCACCATGCGCTTGGCCACGCGGTACAAGGTCGGCAGTTCGTCCTTGACGGAGCGTTCAAAGTCGCGCCGAGGCGCGGCGCGACCGATGCGCTCGATGAACCCGATGCCAAGGCCCGTCCGACTTTCCGACATCTGGTAGGCGAAACGTGCGGCGTCCGTCGCGGGTTCCCGACCCGTCTATCCTCCCGCGTCTTCCTCGCCGCCGGACAGCTTCGAAATGACGTCCACCAACGGCAAGAACATGGAGACGACGATGAAGCCGACCGCGAAGCCCAGACCCACGATGAGGATGGGTTCGAGAGCCGCCGTCAGCGAAGCCAGCGTGGCTTCCACCTCGGCCTCGTAGAAGTCCGCGATCTTCTGGAGCATGTAGTCCAGCGAACCCGATTCCTCACCGACGCCGATCATGTGGACGACCATGGGCGGGAAGAGACGCGACGCTTCGAGCGGGTCGCCGATGCGGTCTCCTTCTCGGATGCGCGCGCGGGCTTCCAGAATGGCGTCGGACATGATCGTGTTGCCCACGACGCCGGACACGGTTTCCATGGCTTGCAGGATCGGAACGCCGGACGTGAGCAGCGTGCCCATCGTGCGGCTGAAGCGGGCCATGCACACCTTGTGGTGCAGTTTGCCGAAGACGGGGATTTTCAGCTTCACGCGGTCCGCCACCCGTCGCCCAAATCGGGTGCTGACAAACAGTTTGTAGCTCACGACGATGACGAGGATCCCCACGATGATAACCCAGCCCTGGTTTTTCATCGTGTCCGCGATGTCGATCAGAAGCTTGGTTGGGGCGGGCAGGTTCTCGGCATCGAGACCCAGGTCGGTGAGAATCGCGGCCCATTGGGGCACGAACCAGTAGACGAGGAAGCCCACGATGGCCGTGGCGAAGACGACGACCAAGATGGGATAGGTCAGGGCCGACTTCACCTTGCGGCGGAGTTCGACGTCCTTTTCCAGGAACTGGGCCAGACGCTGGAGGGACTCTTCCAAGACACCGCCGACTTCACCGGCGCGGACCAAACCGATGAACAGCTGGGTGAACGTTCGCGGGTGGCGTTGCATGGCGCGCGATAGGCTTTCGCCCGATTCGACGCGTTCGCTGAGGTCGCCGAGGATCTTCTTGAGTTTGGGGTCTTGCGATTGGTTCTGAAGGACGTCCAAACACCGCACGAGCGAGACGCCCGCGTCGACCATGGTGGAGAACTGGCGGCAGAAGACGGCCAGCACGCCCAGTTTGACCTTGCCGAACGACTTCTGGCGCTTGCCCCGCGCCCGGATCATCTTGACTTCGAGGATGGTGAATCCCTGTTCCTCGAAACGCTTCTTGAGAAGCTCTTCGGATTCCGCCTCGGCGGTGCCCTTTTGGACGCCTCCGGCGGTGTCGCGGAACGAGTAGCTGTAGATCGGCATGGGTTTTGGTCCTCGGTGTGGCTAAGTCTGGCGTGTCAGCGGCGCGGCGGCGAACTCGGCGGCATGCTGGCGGAGCGTTGTCGCGAAAGGTTGTCGTCGCCGTCCTGCGGCGTGTTGAGCATCTTTTTGAGTTCTTCCACGTTGTGGGCGCGGGTCATGATCTCGTCGTAAGACACCTGGCCGCGCATGTAGAGTTCGCGCAGGCACTGGTCCATCGTCATCATGCCGTGGGCTCGGCTCATCTGGATCATGGACGGGATTTGGTGCGTCTTGTTCTCGCGGATCAGGTTGCGGACGGCGCTCGTGGCGACCATGATTTCAATCGCCGGGACGCGGCCCGAGCCCGACGCCTTGGGCAGCAGCTGCTGGGTGATGACGGCTTGCAGGTTGTTGGCCAGCTGGACGCGGATCTGCTCCTGCTGTCCGGGCGGGAAGACGTCAATGATGCGGTCGATGGATTCGGCGGCGCTGTTCGTGTGCAACGTGGCGAACACCAAGTGTCCGGTTTCGGCGGCCGTGATCGCGAGGGCAATCGTCTCCATGTCGCGCATTTCGCCGACGAGCAGGACGTCGGGGTCTTCGCGAAGGCTGGCGCGCAGGGCGTTGGCGAAGCTCTTGGTGTCGCCGCCCAGTTCGCGCTGGTTGATGATGGACCTTTTGTGCTCGTGCAGGTATTCGATTGGGTCTTCGATCGTGATGATGTGGTGGGCGTTGGTCTCGTTGATGTGGTTCAACATCGCGGCGAGCGACGTGGATTTGCCCGAGCCCGTGGGTCCGGTCACGAGAATGAGGCCGCGCGGCTTCTCCGTGAGCGTGTTGAGGAACGGCGGCAGGTTCAGCTGCTCGACCGTCGGGATTTTGCTGGAGATCAGACGGAAGGCGGCGGCACAGGAGCCTCGGTCGCGATACATGTTGACGCGGAACCGGGCGCGTCGGGGCATGGCGTACGAGAAGTCCAACTCCAGGGTCGTCTCGAACCGGTGCACCTGCTCGTCGGAGATGATCTCGTAGAGCATGCGCTGCGTGTCTTGCGGTGTGAACATGGTGTAGTTCAGCCGCTTGAGTTGGCCGTCGTGGCGGACCACGGGTGGAGCGTCGGTGCAGATGTGCAGGTCGGACGCATTGAGATCAACGACGATGTCGAGCAACTCGTCGATATGGATGTCTTCCAGCGTCCGGCGCTCGCCTTCTGGCAGGATCCAGGGTTTTTCCTCAGGGACCGGGGCTGCGCCGGGGCGGCCCATAGTCGGCGGCATCGAGGGCGATTGGCCGGGCATCGGACGTTGCACGTTGCTCATTCGTTTTGGTTGTTCCTTCGTTTCTTTAGAGTGTCGTCCCCGACACGATGGTTTCAGTCGGCGTCGAGCGCATCAGTGGCCGGCGGTGAAGACGACGCGTCGGACTTCGGCCGGGTCGGTCACTCCGGCCAGCACCTTGCCGAGTCCGTCTTCCTTGAGTTCCTTCATGCCGTTGGCCTTGGCGGCGTCGCGGATATCGGCGAGCGGCGCGCGCCGGACGACCATTTCGGCGATTTCGTCGTTGACCAGCATGAGTTCGTGGATGCCCGTTCGGCCTCGGTAGCCCGTGCCTCGGCAGTTGTCGCAGCCGACGGGGCGATAGATTTGGACCAAGCGGTCCATGTCGTCCCCGGCTTCCATCTTCATGCCGAAGCGGACGAGGTCCGAGACGGGGATTTCGTACGGTTCCTTGCAGTTCGGGCAGAGGCGGCGGGCGAGTCGTTGAGCCAACACGCCGATGACCGTGGCCGCGATCAGGTAGGGCTCGACGCCCATGTCGATCATACGGAGCGTGGCGGACGGGGCGTCGTTCGTGTGGAGCGTGGACAAGACCAAGTGGCCAGTGAGCGACGATTCGATGGCGATTTCCGCCGTTTCCAAGTCGCGCATTTCGCCGACCATGATGATGTCGGGGTCTTGTCGCAGAAAGGCGCGGAGGGCCGTGGCGAACGACAGACCCGCCTTGCGGTTCACGCCGACCTGGGCGATGCCGCCGAGTTGGTATTCGATCGGGTCTTCGACCGTGAGGATGTTGACGCCGATGGTGTTGAGCTTGTTGAGGACCGAATACTGGGTCGTGGTCTTGCCGGAACCCGTGGGTCCCGTGCAGAGGAACATGCCGTTCGGCTGCGACGTGAGTTCCTCGATGATCGCCTGGTTCTCCTCGGTGAACCCAAGCTTGTTCAAGCCGATCATGATGCTCGACTTGTCGAGGATGCGCATGACGATCTTTTCGCCGAAGGGCGTAGGGATCGCGCTGACGCGCAGGTCGAAGTCTTTTTGGTTCGTGCGGACCTCGATGCGACCGTCCTGCGGGACGCGTCGCTCGGCGATGTTCATGTCCGCCATGATCTTCAAGCGGCTGATGAGCGGGGCCTGGAGGTTCTTGGGGACGGTCATGGCCTCCATGAGCACGCCGTCAATGCGGTACCGGATGCGCAGGTGGCGCTGTTGGGGTTCGACGTGGATGTCCGAGGCTCGGTCCACGATGGCCTGCTGGATGAGGGCGTTGGCCAAGCGGATGATGGGCGCCTGATCGGCCATCTGCTCGTCGCCATCGTCCACGGCTTCGTCCGGAAGCTGGTTGACGCTGGCGGCGACGCCTGCCGTCGCGATGGCCTGGCGGATGTCGGCGGTGAAGTTGCTCTGGAGCGCTGCGGCTCCGCCCCCACCGCCCGCCGCGGGGGACGAGCCCGCGTAGGATTTGCGGATGGCGTCTTCGATGGCGCCCGGCACGGCCATGGCCGGCACGACGCGGCAGCCCGAGGCGAGCTTGACGTCGTCCAGCGCCTGGATGTTGCGCGGGTTGGCCATGGCCAAGAGCAGTTGCATCCCCTCTTTTTTGACGGGGATCACCGTGTGGAGCTTGGCGATCCGCTCGGGGACGACGTTGGTCGCCGAGGTCTCGATCTCCGTCCGGTCGAGGTCAACGAACGGCATCCCGGCCTCTTGGGCTCGGGCTTCGACGACCTCGCGTTCGCCGACGAAGTTGAGTTCGACGAGAATGCGACCCAAATCTGGGTTCTTCGTTTGTTGCTGGACCTTGAGGGCCTCGTCCAACTGCTCTTTGGCCAGCAACCCCTTCTGAACGAGGTACTGGACCATGGGCATCCGAGTCATTGCCATTGTTGCGCTCCTTCCGCTGCGGTCGCATCCCAGGGCGATGCAAAAAAGACGTCAGCCAGCTCACGCCGACCGACGGTTCGACACAGCCCTATTCTAGACCGAAAACGCGTTCCGAAGGAATGCCACGCCACGAGTTCCATATTACACAACCTATGACTGAATCAGTCCACGTCTCTGGCGTCGCGCGCGGTCCAACCCAATATACGCCATTCCGGGGCGTTTCGAATGTTCATGTTTCGTTCATGCCGCGCCGACCATTGACGCGTGGGTCCGTTGCCGAGGCGACCGGGAGGACGCCGTGGTATCTTCCCTCCCCCCATGAGCGCCGAGCCGATCACCCTCGAACCGATCGCGAAGACCGACGACGACTACGTCGTCGTCGTCGCGATCCACAACGCCACCCACCCTCGGTTCGCAGTGACCGAAAACGAGATGAAGCGCGACGACCTCCACCACCTCGACTCGGGCCACCGGCGATGGCTGGCGAGGCGGGGCGGCAGGCCCGTCGGGTATGCCGGGCTCGGCACGATGAAGTGGAGCGACCGACCGGGCAAGCTCTACATGGAGTTTGTCGTCCCCGAGGACGAAGCCAACGACGTCCGCGACGCGCTCTTTCAACTCGTGGTCGCCGAGGCGCGTCGGGCCGGGGCCGACACGCTGGCCTCGTTCAGCGAGGGCGACCACCCCGTGGACGACGCGTTCAAGCGTTCCAAGGGCTTTCTCCAAACCCATCAGGACGAGGACAGCGAACTCGAAGTGGGCACCGTGGACTGGGCGCGCTGGGAGCCGTGCATCGCCGCCGTCGAAGCCCAGGGACTCGAGGTCGTCACGCTCGCCGAGTACCGGAAGCGGTGCCCCGAGGCGACCGAGCGGATGTACGCTCTCTATGCCGAGACGTTCCAGGACGTGCCCTCGCCCGAACCCCTGACGCCCGACACGTTCGAGAACTACGCGAAGTACGTCGGGCGACCGGACTACCCCGCGCACCTCGTGGCCGTGGTGCTGGATGGACTCACACCGGTGGGCATGCTCACGCAGCGGCCCCGGGAGATGGATGCCACCATCGTGGACGTCGGCTTGGCCGGCGTGCTGCGCGCCTATCGGGGACGAGGCGTGGCGCGCGCGCTCAAGGTGAAGTCGCTGCAGCTGCTTCGAGATGCCGGGGTGACCCTGGTGCGGACGGGCAACAACGCGAACAACCCCATGTTCCGGCTCAATCAGGCCATCGGGTTCAAGCAGATGCCGCCTTGGATGCATTTGGCTCTGGATCTCGGCTCAGCGGAGTGATTTGGGTACGGTCTAGGGCATGAGGCGCGCGGTTTGGTTCATCGCGGCGTGGTGCGGTTTGGCGTCCGGCGTTTGGGCTCAAACGCTTCCACTGCCGGCTCCCAACCAGACGCCGACGCCCGTGGAAGTGCCGGAAGCACTGGCCAACCCCCGCGCGACCATGCAGACGTTTCTGGACGCCATGAACCGCGGCGACGCAGACGCTGCGGCCCAGACCCTGGACCTCTCGTCGCTTCCCGGCGTCGAGCGGCCGACCCTCGGCCGTTTGCGCGCCAACCTGCTGTTCCAAACCCTCAATCGTACGGCCTTGGTCCACGTCGGCCAAATCCCCGACCGAACCGATGCGCCGTTCGTGTACCGTGCGTACCGGTCCTCGGCTGGAGAGACGGTTGGGCGCATCGAGATCGGCCCCAGCGCCGACGGCGCGTGGCGGTTCACGACCGAAACCGTGGAAGCGTTGCCCCAGATTTGGGCCGTCGTGCGCGATTGGGAGATCGTCTACGGCCCTGCGGTCAGCGAACGGCAGTTCGCCCCCGGCCTGTGGTTCGAAGGCAAGGTCCCCGATGGGTTGCGTGGCGTCGCCCTCGGCTTGCGCGTGTACCAGTGGATCGGGCTGGCCGTCCTCGTGGTGGGCGGCTGGGTGCTGGCGCGGGTGTTGGCGTGGGTCATCGCGGGTTCGCTCCGCGCGTTGCGCCGCCTGTTCCCGCACGGTCTGGCCGAACGCCACCGGACGGGATTCGCCCGCCAAATCGGTTTGGTCTTGACGTCGCTCGCCGTGTTGGAGGTGGTGCCCTACTTGAACCTCCCGGTGTGGGTCGGGGCGTTCTTCGTCGGCACGGCCAAGCTGGTCATGATCGCCGCCGGAGCCTCGTCGGCTTGGTACGTGGTGGACGCCCTGCTCGACCGCGCCCAGAAGCACGCCGAGAGTTTTGGCGAGCGCGCCCAGAAGCTGTTCTTCCCGTTCGCGGCCAAGCTCTGCCAGATCGGGATCGTGGCCGTGGCCGTGGTGGTGGCGCTTGCGGCGTTCGGGATCAACGTTACGGCTCTCGTGGCCGGGCTCGGGATCGGCGGCTTGGTCGTCGCCTTCGCGGCGAAAGACAGCATCGAGAACGTGTTCGGCTCGTTCACGATCCTCTTCGATATGCCGTTCGCCGTCGGCGACTGGGTGCGGATCGGCGACATAGACGGCAACGTGGAGGAGATCAACCTGCGCAGCACGCGCATCCGCACGTTCGCCGATTCGCTGATCACGCTGCCCAACAGCACGCTCATCAAGGCCAGCGTGGAGAACTTTGGGCGTCGGCGCGTGAGGCGGCTCAAGACGACGCTGGGGCTGGAGTACTCCACGCCGCCCGAGAAGCTGGAGGCGTACGCCCGAGGGGTGGATGCCATGCTCGCCGCTCGCGACGACGTTTCGCCGGAGAAGCGGCGCGTGTACGTCTATGGTCTGGAGGACAGCAGCATCTCCATCTTCTTGGAGTGCTTCCTGATCGTTCCCGACTACGATGGCGAGCTCAAGGCGCGGAGCGAGATCGTGCGCGCGATCCTCGAACTCGCCGCCGAGCACGGGGTCTCGTTCGCCTTCCCCACGCGCACGGTTCACTTGGCGCGGGAGTAGCCGGCGCCCTGTCGCCGCGGCATGACTGCATCCCATGAGTCAGCCGGGAAAGCGGTCCAAGGACGTGGACGAGTCCAACCGGGTCTCAACCTCCAGAAACGCAGCGTCGCGCTGGAGGACCTTCGCTCTTGCATTGGTGAGGTCGGCACCCTAGGCTTCCGAGCTCATAAACTACGGCATCCCGGCGCTTGGCTTGGCGGATGGCGGCAAGCGCGACAAGCAGATCATGATCGCGGGGTATCCCAAGCATGTGGGCTTGTATCCCGGTCCGGACGCCATCGAGGCGTTCGCCGATCGGCTCGCGCCGTACAAGCCTCGCCAAAGGGTCGGGTTTCAGGTCGCGTTGGACAAAGCCGATCCCCAGAGACCTGATCCTCAGCATGGTCCGGTACCGACTGTCTCCGCTGAAGTCGAAGCACAACGATGACTTCCTGGCGAGAGATGCACGATTGTTGATCCAAGGATGCTGCGAGATCCCGACGGACGACGGGTTGCGTGCTCAGGGCGTCATTCAGACGATCTACTTGGCGCGCCGTGTTTGAACAGCGTTTCAAATGGCGGGTGTTCGACCGGGCATTCGATGCCGAGTTGGTTGCACAGGCCTCGGATGACCCATGGCCGTCGCAGCCGGATCGGCGCGAGGGATGGCCGCTGTTCGGGTGCGGCCATCCAGGGTCCGTTTCAGGACCCTGGAGTAGGCTTCGCCTCTTGGCCCGGTGAATCCGGGAATATCCACGATCTCGCAGCCGTGCTCTTCAACTGCCCAAGCGATGAACTGCTGAATGTCCATCTTAGACAGGTACGAGCGGTTGGTTGTTGGCTTTCGGCCTGGAATCGACGAATTTCGCTTCGAAGCGGGGTGTGGGCAACGGCCGTGTCTCAGTGAAGAAGCGGGCCGGGCGGAATTCGAGTGCCCTCGCTCGATAAAAGGCCTCGCGGACCTCTTCGGGCGCTGGGGGAAGGCTGGCGAACGGCTCTTCTCCAAACTCGAGAGCGGCGAAGCAGTGCAACGCGACCACGCGGTGGGTCTCGTACTCGAGTTCGTCGAGGGTGTTTGCGCAGGCGACCAGGTCGTACTCGACGCCCTGAGCGACCCAGAGCGGGCCGTCGCGGAAGACGAGAAGGTTGATCTTGGCGCTATCGTTCATGTTGTGCGTGTGTGTCCTGTAGCTTTTGACTGGGTGGGACTCAACGACGCCGAGCGGGACGCGCACTGCGTCCGTCTGGGTGTTCGGTTCCTCAGTACAGGGATTATACGCGCGAGTGCCCGTCAACCATAGGCGAAGGATTCAAATTCAGGCAATCCAGGAATACGGAAGAGATACGACCTGGCCAGCGACTTTGTCGGCGGCGAAGTGAAGCCGACCGCGACCAAGGGGCGAGCGGTGGAGTGGGCGAGAAACAGAATGGCCGTCCAAGCCCCGCGCCCGCTGCAGGGTCGGGTCAAGCACGCCTTGGCAGGACCACGGCTGGCAAGGATCCGATCCAGTGTCCTGTGCCAACGTGATTGAAGGTCGGGAGCATCGGCTTCGACTCGAAACGGTGTGGTGCGGCAACTCGGAAAGGACGTTGCCCCAGCGCAGTTCAAGTCGGCCAGTGGGGCGGGTCTACTCCCGCTTGAACCGGAACCGCGGTTCGTTGGACTTCTGGTCCAGGGGCTCCAGCAGCTTGCCGCCCTCGAGCGCCTTCAGCGTCATGGGCTGGTTGCTGTCCGTGGTCAAGGAGGCGTTGTCGCCCATCCCCGTGACCTTCTCCGGCTTGAGCGTGACCTTGTCGCCTTCGAGCGTCCACTTGCCTTCGACGGGCAGGAAGAGCGCCGTCATCGCGAACGTGCCGTCGGCCTTGAGTTCGAGCGTCATGTTGGACGCCATGCCCTGACCGAAGCTGTCGGCGAGAGCCTTGGCCGGGTTGTTTTCATCGGCTTTCGCCGAATCGGCGACGACCATTTCGCCCTTGTACTTGCCCGCGAGGCTGGCCTGAGTCAGCCCTCCCTGACAGCCCACCAGCATCGCCGCAACGGCGAGCATGACCATAAATCGTGGCACCATGCGCGCCATTGTATGGGAGGTTCGACGCCTGCGGCGTCAATGGACCCAGATCAGGCCAGGTCCATCGCTCGATTCCGCATGGTGTTGGTCAGGTGTGCGGTTTGCTTCGGACTCAAGCCGGCCTCCGCGGTACGTTCGAACCAAAGCGCAGCCCGCAACAACAGGCGGTCGAGGGTCTGCTCGACCAGCGCTGGAGCGACGCCGAATCGGTCGGCCAGCCAAACGAAGTCCTTGCGACGCCAACTCTGGTCGCGTCCGTTGAGCGAGAGCGCCATGTGTTGGTCGCCGTAGGGGAGAGTGGACAGAAGGTCGTAAGCCGGAGACACCGCTGGTCCGGTTTGCGTCCTCCACAGCAGGCTGACGTTCTTGGCGTGCAGGTCGCCATTCGCGATGAGATAGGAGAACGCATGCAAACGCACCAACTCAAGGAAGGCGACTTCGTAGGCGTGGACGTGGGGCAGCACGACTTCGAACAGGCGATGCACGCCCATGTCGTACTTGGCGCCGGGGTACAGCCCGGCCAATTGGCAGGCGTCTTCAACGTGAAGTCGCGACACCGTCCCGCCAGGAGAGACCGCGCGGTCGAACCGCTGAACGAGCAGCCCGGGTTCGCCGTCTCTGTCGCGGACGACTCGGGTCGGGGGCACCTCGAGCCCGCAGTCGCCCGCCATCGCCATGAAGAAGGCCTCGTTGGCGACCAACGTCGGCTTGTCCTCGGGATTCAGCTTCAAGATGAAGTAGCCGCTCTTGCTTCGGCCACGCACCGGGAACGAGACCATCGAGCCTGAGATCTTGTCTTGGACGCCGGGCAGCGCCGAATCGGCGATCTCGCCCGCGATCGAGCGCTCGAACAGCTCCCGGAACGACACGAGTTCAGGCGCAGCCGGGTCCATCAGGCTGGTTGCAGCCCACGGTTCGGTGTCGGGAGCGACAGGGCAAATGTCGCCCACGGGATCCGATCCGGCACCGAGCAACAGGGCCAACTCATCGTCTAACGAAGCCTTGAGCCTCGAACGCAGAACGGTCAACCTTCGCCCCTCGGGCAGGAGGTTGGCAAAGAACGGGGGCAAGCCGATGCTGCTCGCCGGACTTCCGAACGGCAGGCTGGTGGCGATGCCGGTTTCGCGGGCGGCATGCTCGGCATCGAACCGCTCCTCATAGGCGAACGTGATCGTCCGGCCATCGCCGACGAGCCGCCCGGCGAGTTGGCCGTCACGATAGACGTTGGCGCGACGCCCCTCCATCCGATCAGAGCCGCTCGTCGACAACCAGCACCCCCCGGCCCGAAACCAGCCGCAGTTCGAGGCCCAACACGCGCAGCACGTCCAAAGTCTTGTCCAGCCGCACCGTCGGTTTGCCCTGCTCCAACTCGCGCACGAACAACTCGGAGCAGCCCGCAATGGCGGCCAACTGGCCCTGCGGCACGCGGAGCGCCTTGCGCCTCTTGCGCGCGGCTGCGCCCAACCGCTTGGCTGCGAGAGTGGAGGATTCATTCCGAAGCGATCGCATCGTTCTGATCGTTTTGACGTCCTGCAGCGTGCGGAAGTTCGCTGAAAACGAAGCGATCGCTACGATTGGTTGAGGCGTTCCTCGATGTTCTCCTGTGCTTGGCGCGAGCCCATCGCTTGGGTCGCCTCGCCCTCGGCGGCCAGGATTCCGGCGATCGTGCCCAGCGTCTCCTGAATCGCTTCTTGCCGCCGGTTGCGGATCAGGGAGTGCCCCTTGGCGATGAGCGCACCGATGCCCACGAGGCCCAACGCGGCGGCGGCGAAGCCCTCCAAGGGCGTCGCCCCCAACCCGCGCACGGCCGCCACGGACAAACCGGCGGTCGCCATGATGGTCGGTGCGAGCGCCACGGCGCAGAACACGACAGCCGAAGGCGACGTGTCGGAGAGCACCTTCACGCGCGTCTGCCCATCCTTCGAGCGGAGCGAAACGTGGATGGGCGACACGCCATCGCCCTTGCCGTCCCATTCGTGCGCGCCCGCGACTTCGGAAACGGCGCCCATCCGGTTGTAGCGGGACCGCAGGGCGGAGAGGATGCTGTGCCACGCGTCGTCGGTGAGTTCGCCGGGGATGACGCGCTCGACGTCGAGTTTGGCCCGCCCCCCAGAACCGGCGCTTCTTGGGGGCTTCGAGCCCCGCGGCGGCCTCTTCGATGGCTTGGCGCAGGCATCGCGGATCGAGCCCGAGCTCGGCGCCGATCTTGAGGATGTCGGCGGTCGCTACGCCGGACTCGATGACCGGTCGGCCCTGGCTTTCCTGCAACTCGGCGGCTCGGCGCAGAATCGCGCCGACCTGCTCTTCGCTCAGTCGCGGTTCGTTGGCCATCGCTGCGGGGAGTATGGCATCACAGTTTCAAGCATCCATCTGCCTATGGCGTCGGTAGAATAGGGCGGTAAACCCCATGGCACAGCGCGAAGTCATCGTCGTCGGCGGAGGACTGGCCGGACTCATGACCACCATGAAGCTCGCGGAGGCGGGCGTCAAGGTCAAACTCTTCAGCCTCGTCCCGGTCAAGCGCAGCCACAGCGTCTGCGCTCAGGGCGGCATCAATGGTGCGGTGAACCTGCGCGGCGAGGGCGATTCGCCCTACCTGCACTTCGAAGACACGATCACCGGCGGCGACTTCCTCAACCACCAGCCGCCCGTCATGCGCATGGCCGAGCGCGCGCCCGCCATCATCTACCTGCTCGACCGCATGGGCGTGCCCTTCAACCGCACCTCCGAAGGACTTCTGAGCTTTCGCCGCTTCGGCGGGACGCTCAAGCACCGCACCGCCTATGCCGGCGCCACCACGGGCCAACAGTTGCTTTACGCGCTGGACGAGCAGGTGCGCCGGTGGGAGGTGAGCCACGACGTCGAGAAGTTCGAGGGCTGGGACTTCCTTTCGCTGGTCAAAGACGCCGAAGGCAACGTGCGCGGCATCGTGGCCCAAGACCTGCGCACGATGAAGATCGAGTCGTTCGCGGCGGATGCCGTGGTCATCGCCACGGGCGGCAACGGCCTGATCTTCGGGCGATCCACGAATTCCATCATCAACACGGGCTCGCCCGTGTCCATCTGCTACCAACAAGGCGCCACCTACGGCAACCCCGAGATGGTGCAAATCCACCCGACGGCCATCCCTGGCGAGGATAAATGCCGCCTGATGAGCGAATCGGTGCGCGGCGAAGGCGGGCGCGTGTGGACGCCCCGCGACCCCATGGACAAGCGGCTCGGCAAGGACATCCCCGAGAGCGACCGCTGGTACTTCTGCGAAGACCTCGACCCGGTTTACGCGAACCTGCTCTCGCGCGACATCGTCTCGTTCGCGATCTACTGCGTGTGCCGCATGGGCAAGGGCGTTCGCGGCGAACAACAGGTATTCCTCGACATCAGCCACTTGGTCAAAGACAAGGGCATGACCCGGGAGCAGGTGTGGGACAAACTCGGCGGCGTTCTCGAGATCTACGAGAAGTTCATGAACGAGGACCCCATCGAGAACCCGATGCGGATCTACCCGGCGGTGCACTACACCATGGGCGGGTTGTGGGTCCAATACGAGAAGGGCCACGAGAACACGCTCGACATCGCGTCGGCCAAGAACCAGATGACCAACCTGCCAGGCCTGTTCGCGGCGGGCGAGTGCGAATATCAATACCACGGTGCGAACCGGCTCGGCGCGAACGCCTTGCTGAGCTGCCTGACCGGCGGCGAACTGGCGGCGCAAGGCGTCATGGCGTACCTCGCTGGCATGGAAAAGGCTGCGGACCAGGTGTCGCTGGCGGCGACGCTTGCGGCGGCCAAGGCCGAACAGGATTCGCTCTATGCGGGCCTGATGCGCTCGAACGGCCCCGAGAACCCCTATGCGCTGCAGGCCGAGCTGGCCGAAGTGATGTGGAACAACTGCGGCATCTGGCGGCTCCAGAGCGACCTGCTGGCCGCGCGCGAGCGGCTGAACGACCTCGGCGAACGCATCAAGAAGTGCGACCTGACCGATGGCGGCGGCTGGTCGAACCAGGCCATCCCGTTCACGCGCTCGATGATGCACATGATCGAGATGTCGAAGGCGATCGTGGGCGGCGCGATCGTCCGCGACGAATCGCGCGGAGCGCACTTCAAGATGGACACCCCCGACCGCGACGACGCCAACTGGCTCAAGACGACGATGGCGACTTGGACGCCCTCCGGCCCCGAATTCGCGTTCGAACCGGTGGATTGCTGCTTCCTCGCCCCCCGCGCCCGCAAGTACAAGATCAATCAGAACAAGATCGTGAAGGTGATCATGGGCGAGGACTACTTGAGCCGTCCGGCGGAGTAAGCGGGGCTTCTCGTTCGGCTTGGTTCGGTTTGGTTCGGTTTGGTTCGGATTCGTTCGGTGGTGATCAGATTCCCCTCCTTTGGAGGGGTGCCCGAAGGGCGGGGTGGTCGCGTCAGTTCTGCGCACGCCCTGGGAACCACCCCGTCGCCTGGCGGCGCCACCCCTCCCAGTGGCGGGGAGTCTGGAGGCACTGCGGCTAGAATGAAGTCGTGATCACAGAACAGACCACCATCCAAGACCTCTTCGAGCGACTGGTCGCCGCCGAAGACGTCGGGGTCAAGCTGGAGCTGGGTCAGGGCACCCCCACTTGGGAGTTCTTGCCTTCGCCCATGCACCAGATGAAGGTCCGCGATATTGACCGGAGCATCCGCCAGGCACCCGATGCCTCGAGTTGCGGGTGTTACACGTTGGCCGACACCTATGTGTTGCTGCCCGACGGCTCGCTCAAGCGGCCCGATCTGATGATCCTTTGCGAGCGGCCGGCTCCCGAGCGTCACGCGTTGCGTTTGGTGCCCAAGGCGGTCGTCGAGGTGCTCTCGCCCGGCTTCGAGGCCAAGGACCTCGACGTCGGCGCACCGCTCTACTTGAGCAACGGCGTGCTCGACGTGGTCGTCGCCGACCCGGAGACGGGCATCGTCCACCACTTTCGGCGCGGTGGGTCGGTCAAGCACGTCGGGCCCGTCGAGATCCGTCTCGAGTGCGGCTGCGTTCTCACCGCCTGAGGGACGTACCTCCTCGCGGTACACTCGGCCCACCCATGACCCTCGAGCAACAGCTCGACATCTTGCGTCGCGGCGCGACCGAGATCATCAGCGAAGAAGACCTGGCGGCCAAGCTCAAACTCGGCCGTCCTTTGCGCGTCAAGCTCGGCGTGGACCCTACGGCCAAGGACGTCACGCTCGGCTGGGCGGTCGTCTTGCGCAAGCTTCGCGACTTCCAGCGGCTCGGCCATACGGCCTGCCTGATCATCGGCGACTTCACCGCCCAGATCGGCGACCCGAGCGGTAAGAGCAAAACGCGCAAGCAACTCAGCCGCGAAGAGGTCCAGGCCAACGTCGATGCGGTCACCAAGCAGGTCTACAAGATCCTCGACCCGGACAAGACCGAGATCTTCTTCAACCGGGACTGGCTCGGCGCGATGACGTTCGAGGACGTGATCCGGCTCGCCTCGCGCACCACGGTGGCCCGCATTATGGAGCGGGACGACTTCACCAAGCGGTGGACCGACAACCGCCCGATCGCGTTGCACGAAATCCTCTATCCCCTGTGTCAGGGCTACGATTCGGTGCAGATCAACGCCGACGTCGAGCTGGGCGGCAACGACCAGAAGTTCAACAACCTGGTCGGGCGCACGCTGATGAACCAGTACGGCCAGGAGCCGCAGGTCGTGCTGCTTATGCCGTTGCTCGTGGGGACCGACGGGGTCGAGAAGATGTCCCAGTCGCTGGGCAACTACGTTTCGGTGGTGGATACGCCGAACGACATGTACGGCAAGACGATGTCCATCCCGGACGCGATCCTGGAGAACTGGTTCGTGCTGTGCACGGATGTGCCGCTCGCCGAGATCGGCGCGATGACGAAGGCGTGCGCCGACGGTTCGATGAACCCGCGCGACGCCAAGCGCCGGCTGGCTCGCGAGATCGTGACGCTGTACCACGACGCCGAAGCCGCCGAAGCCGCCGACCGCTACTTCGTGGAGACGTTCAGCAAGAAGCGGCAGCCCGTCGAAGCCGAGGAGGCCGCGATTCCCGCCGAGTTGAACGGCGACCGAGGGGTGCCCCTGGCCGCATTGATCGCCGCGCTCGGCATGGCCGAATCCAACAGCAAGGCGCGCAGACTCATCGAAGCGGGCGCGGTGAGCTTGGACGGCGAGAAGGTCAACGACATGACCGCACACTTCGCGCTCGGCGATTTGAGCGGAAAAGTGCTGCGAGTCGGGAAACACCAGTTCAAGAAGCTCGTCTAAACGTGCATCCGATGCTGACCGCGTTGCTCCTTGCCTTGGCGAGCCAGACCGTATCGCCGCCCACCCAGTTGAACGCTTCGACGTTCGCCCAGGTGCAGGCCTACGCTCAGCCGAGCCCCTCGGATCTCGGGTTCATGAACCTGGATTGGAAGAGCAGCATCCACGAGGCGATCAACGCCGCGCGAGAAGCCGACAAGCCCATCCTGCTCTGGATGTACTTCGGCGATCCGCGCGGCCACTGCTGACAGAACGGCGTCAAGACCAGGCAGTTTGTCTGGACTCGCCCCGATCTTCTCGCCTATGCGCGAGAGAACTTCATCGTCTACGCCGGCGACGACGTCCGCTACCGCGACCGCGGCCAACGAGAGACGGGCGAATGGCGCATCCTCTCGAAAGGGACCCGAGGGTTGCCGCAGCAGGGTCTGTACGCGATGTCGTCCGCCGGGGCACCGTTGGGCTACCTCAACAAAGGTTGGCCCGACCCCGACGCCGACGGCATCCTGCAAGGCATGCGCGAAGCCAAAGCAGCCTATTCCAGGCTGAACCCGGCCGAGCGACGGCTGGCCCAACCCTTGGGCGACAAGGACCGCATGCGGTTCGAAGAGGAGCAGTTCTCCAAGCCCGAAGGC
>JACFNW010000002.1:17760-21720 GCA_019454665.1 Fimbriimonadaceae bacterium
TCGACCAGCGGCACCCGATGTACTTCCATTTGGACCGGTTGTGGTTCAAGCCGAGCGAATGGCGCGCGTTCATCCCCGCCGACGGGAGAGCGACCGAGGTCACGGGCCCCGCGCGGACGCGACTGGTGTTGCTCAGCCACCATCAGGCGGGCCAGAGCGCGTGGTGGGAGGAGCACATCGTGGGCGGCAAGACGGTTTCGCGGGTGGTCGCTCGGCGCGGCGACCTGATGGACCTCGAGATCGAGGGCACGTACACCATGCGTGCCGATTCGGAGTGGTGCAAGGATTCTTACGAGGGCCGGATGATGGCCTATGCCACGTTTGATTTGGCTGGTAGGCGGTTCACACGGTTCGACTTGGCGATGCTGGGTACGCACACCGTGGGCCGGCGCATGGAGAACCTGCACGTCGGCGACCTGACGGCCAGGGTGGCGGATTCGGCGAGCTTGAACCCGCTCAAGACGGCCTCGGACCGCATGTTGCCGCAGAGTTGGAAGTACGGTTACGGGCTCCCGTGGTGCCGCACGCCGTGACCGTTTTGGGCCGCGCTTAGTTCTTCGCTTTCGCCGCTTTGAGGCGGTTCATGGCGCGATCGAGTTCGGCCGTGGCTTGTTCGGCGGTCATGGTGGAATCTTCGCCTCGCAACGCCTTGCGCGCTCGCTCCAGGGCTGCGGTTTCGCGCGCCACATCCACTTCTTCGGCGAGGTCGGCCGAGTCGGCCAAGATGGTCATCTTGTTGCCCGAGAACTCGGCGAAGCCGCCGCCGATCGCCACGAAGTTGCGCTGCAGGTTGGCGTCTTGGTATTCCAAGAGCCCGGCGCGCAACACCGAGACGATCGGCACGTGGCTGGCCATGACGCCGAAATAGCCATCGGCGCCAGGAGCGATGACGGAAGTGGCTTCGGTCTCGACGACCGCGCGATCCGGAGCCACCACCGAGAGCGTGAACGTCGCCATGCTTTAGACCGCCGCGAGCTTGCGGGCCTTCTCCCGAGCGTCTTCGAGCGAACCGCAGTACAGGAACGCCTGTTCGGGCATGTCGTCGCAGTTGCCGTTGACGATTTCCTTGAACGAAGCGACCGTCTCGTCAATCGTGACGTAGCGGCCCGGGTTGCCCGTGAACTGCTCGGCGACGAAGTTCGGCTGGCTGAGGAAGCGCTCGATTTTTCGCGCGCGGGCGACCAGCATCTTGTCGTCGTCGGAGAGTTCGTCAATGCCGAGGATGGCGATGATGTCCTGCAGTTCGCGGTACCGCTGCAACGTCTGCTGCACGCGGCGGGCGATGTCGTAGTGCTCTTGGCCGACGATCTGCGGGTCGAGGTTCTTCGAAGTCGAGGCCAGCGGGTCCACGGCGGGATACAAGCCCTTCGAAGCGATCGAACGTTCCAGATAAACGTACGCGTCCAAGTGCGAGAACGTCGTGGCCGGCGCGGGGTCGGAGGGGTCGTCGGCAGGGACGTAAACCGCCTGGACCGATGTGACCGAACCCTTGGTGGTCGAGGTGATGCGCTCCTGAAGGAGACCCATTTCCGTGGCCAGCGTGGGCTGGTAGCCGACGGCGCTGGGCATACGGCCGAGAAGCGCGGAGACTTCGGAGCCCGCTTGGACGAAGCGGAAGATGTTGTCCACGAAGATGAGAACGTCCGAACCGATCTCGTCGCGGAAGTACTCGGCCATGGTCAAGGCCGTGAGCGCCACGCGAAGACGGGCGCCGGGCGGCTCGTTCATCTGACCGAAGACCATGGCGGTCTTGTCGATGACGCGCTTGGTGGAGCCGTCCTTGTCGGTGAACGTGGCTTCCTTCATTTCAAGCCACAGGTCGTTCCCTTCGCGGGTGCGCTCGCCGACGCCGGCGAACATCGAGACGCCCGAGGCTTCCACCGCGATGTTGCGGATCAGCTCCTGGATGAGAACGGTCTTGCCCAGACCGGCTCCGCCGAACAGGCCGATCTTGCCGCCCTTGTTGAACGGGATCAGCAGGTCGACGACCTTGAGGCCGGTTTGAAGCAACTCGACTTTGGTGGACTGCTGTTCGAAACTCGGCGGTTGGCGGTGAATCGGAAGGCGGGGCGCCTCGGCGATGGCGGCGGCCTTTTGCGCCCGGACTTCGGGCGTGTCGGCGTGCTCGCCGCTCTCGATCACATCGATCGGCTGGCCAAGGAGGTTGAAGACGCGTCCCAGGGTGGCTTCGCCCACGGGCACCGCGATGGGGCCGCCCGTGTCGTTGGCGGCCATGCCGCGGACCAAACCGTCGGTGCTCGCCAAGGCGACCGTTCGGACGATGTCGTCGCCCAAATGTTGCGCGACTTCGCACACGAGGTTCACGCCCCGCGTCTCGTCCTTGATCTCGACCGCGTTGTAGATACTGGGCAATCCGTCCGCAAAGCGGCAGTCCACGACCGGACCCATGACTTGAATGACCGTGCCAACTCCTGGCATGTTGTTGCTGATTCCTCCGCCGGCGACGTGTTTGAACTGCCGCGCCCAAAGGCGGGCGCGATAGGGATCGCCGGGCCGCGCAGATTATACCCGCGCGAGATTTCACACATCGTTGCTGGCCGACGTTACGCCTGATGGGAGAGTTCAGACATCAATTCGGGCAGTCCGACCGCCTCAACGCCCTTGCCTTTGGGATAGCGCTCGGATCCACCGTACACGACGAACGCTCGGTCGGGCCTCAAGTCCTCGATCGCATTCCAGAAGCCTCGGCCGACGGTGGGGTCGGTTCCCAATTTGATCTCGACGGCCCAACGGCGACCATTCGGCATGTCGAGCACCAAGTCGGCCTCGGCCCCTGTCGCGGTTCGGTAGAAGCCGGAATCCGTCCTTGGAGGCGAGGCGGCAAGCAGGTTTTCGATCACGAATCCCTCCCAACTGAGGCCCGCGACGGGATGGCCCAACACGGCATCGGTCGTGTCCAACCGGAGGAGCGTGTGGGCCAAACCGCTGTCGCGCACGTATGTCTTGTGGGACTTCACCAGGCGCTTGCCAGCGTTGGAGTGCACGGGCATCAGTCGCCTCACGAGCAACAGATCAACCAGTAGGTCCAGATAACGCGCGACCGTCGTGGCGTCGACGCTCAAACTGCGGGCGAGTTCTGCCGCGTTGAGGGGCGAGCCCTGGCGATGGGCGAGCATGGTCCAAAAACGGCGCAACGTCTCGGACGGGACACGGGGTCCGAGCGCGGGGATGTCTCGTTCCAGGTACGACCGGATGAAGTTCTCCCTCCAATCCGCGCTCTCGGCATCGCTTCGAGCGAGCAGGCTGGGCGGGAATCCTCCTCGGTTCCAGAGGTCGGTCAGGGCGCTTGGCTTGACCTCGTCGGCCCGCAGACCGCCCAGTTCAAGGTAGGCGATGCGGCCAGCCAGCGTTTCGCTCGACTGCTTGAGGAGGTCGATCGCTGCCGAACCCAGTAGCAAGTATTGGCCCGCCCCGGCGCCACTCAAGATGCGCTGGTCGATCAGGCCGCGCAAGACCTGAAAGATCCCCGGCTTGCGCTGGACCTCGTCCAACACGACCAACTTCCCCGCATGCATCCGCAAGTAGCCCTCGGCATCTTCGAGTTTGGCCAGATCCGAGGGGCTTTCCAGGTCGAGATAGACGTGGGGCAGGTCGAGGGACGTCCTGGCCAGCGTGGTTTTGCCTACTTGGCGCGGACCAAGCAGGGCAACGGCAGGGAATCGGTCCAGACTGCCCCGCACTCGTGAGACGAGTTGGCGCTCGATCATCCCTGCAATTCTGGCACAGCATCCCAGATTTGCAGGGATAGTAGCGCTGGAGTCTTTCGGCACGGGAGGACGCGAGCCCTAGTCTTCCCCAGGGCCGATGAATCCCGCTCCTAAGTGAGGGTGCTCGCCCGTCCCTTCGGTAGGGTATGACTCCGGTAGCGGATGTGAGGTAAGAACGTCAGGATGGCCACGACACTCGACAAAGGACTGTCCCTGAGGGACACGCAACCGA
>JACFNW010000508.1 GCA_019454665.1 Fimbriimonadaceae bacterium
CCTCTGTGGGTCTTACCTTCACGCGCAAACGCTAGGGAAGCTTACCGGCCTTGATGGCGTCGCCGTTCTTGACGCCGTCCTTGTTCGAGTCGAGGCCCTCGACCGACTTCAGAATCTCGGCCGTGAGTTTCTTGGACTTGGCGCTGGCCATGGCCTTCTGCAGGTCCTGGCCGTAGGCGTTGAGCTTGCCGCCCTTGGCGCCGGCGTGGCAAACGCTGCATTGCGCTTTCTTGAGCGGGGAGCCGTCCTTGACGTCGTAGGTCTTGTTGAAAACGGGCCCGAAGGTGGCGAGGCCGAAGCTGCCGACCGTGAACCCAAAGACGCCGATGATGATCGCGAGTTTCCTCATGTTGTGTTCGATCTCCGTTCTCGGAACCGGTGCGACGCGCATGGCTCCGATTGATCTGACTTCTACTAAACCGTATGGATTGGACCCCGATCTACGCCTCTGGGACCATCCAATCTTTCCTTCCGAATAAAGAATGATTCGGAGGCGGGCCGGATCGAACGGACGACCGGGCTTTCGTGCCCCCGCCGGTGGTGGTCAGCGCATCAGAACGGCCTTCTGGACCAGGGCCGTGTTCCGACGGTGCTCCCATCTGATCGGCCCGAGGCCCTTCGCGTACCAAATCTGAATCTCGATCTTGGCCCCAGGTTCGGCGAGGTCGAGGACGACATGGGTCGAAGGTGTCTTCTTGTCGGCGAACTCGACCTTCTCGTCGCGCTGGATGAGCGTTCCGCTGATCGCCTTGGCTTTGCCGAGCGTCACGGCCACGCCTCTCCACTCCTCGTCTCCGCTTGTCGAACGCAAGATCGGCAGCGGCGGCGCGTACCACGTCCCGGCCAGTTGTTCGGCTACGAGCACGCCGTCCTTCCAGGCCAAGCGCGATTCGCCCAACGCGCCGCCGAGCACCCATCCTGGTTCGCCCGCCACAGTGGACCGGCGAACGACCTTGATGTCCTCGACCTGGGGCAAGAAAGCGCCCGTCACCTGGTAGGTCCCCGACCAACCCTCCCTCAGAGGAAAAACGCTCGGCGGCTCGGCGCAACCCGCGATCCAGACCAACGTGCCGAGAACCCAAGCGCGCTTCATGCCACCTCGAGCTTGGCCAGACTCTGGACCAGCTTCTTGACGCCGATCGCGCCGGGGAACGCCACGGTGACTTCTGCGTCTCTCTGGATCGGGTTGCACGCGATGACCACGCCCAGCCCGAACTTGGCGTGGCGCACGCGCGCACCCACCTCGAAGGGCGGCGTCCACGAAGGGGTCTGAGCCGCAGGACGAGGCGCGGCCGGCCGTGTCGCCGCGATGGGCTCGAAGCGGTCGGGCCGCTCGGAACGCAACGTGTACTCGGGTCTTCGGCTCTTGCGGGTCGCGAACAGCTCGTCCGGAATCTCGTCCACGAACCGAGACCGCAGGTTGAACGAAGGCTGCCCGAACAGCGCTCGGCGGTGGGCGTGGGTGAGGTGCAGTTCCTCTTGGGCCCGCGTCATGCCGACGTAGCACAAGCGCCGCTCCTCTTCGATGGCCGAATCCGACGTGAGCGACCGCGAGTGCGGGAACACGCCCTCCTCCAAGCCGCACAGAAAGACCACGGGATACTCGAGGCCCTTCGCCGAGTGGAGCGTCATCAAGGTCACGGCATTGCCCGTCTGGTTCAGGGCATCGGTGTCGGCGCTGAGGGCGAGGTTCTCCAGGAACTGGGTCAGGCTCGGCTGTTCGTCTTGGTCGTAGTTGGTGGCCACGTTGACGAACTCCTGCATATTCTCCAACCGGCTGACGCCTTCGCGGGATTCGTCGGCGCGCAGGGCATCCAAGTAGCCCGAGTGCAACATCAGGTGCCGGAGAACCGGGGCGACCTTGCCTCCTTCGGCCAGATGGCGAGCGTCTTCGATCACCGACACGAAGGCGCGCAGCGCTCCCGCCGCCTTCTTGGCCAACTCGGCTTGAACGTCTTGGGTCCCCGAAGCCTGGAACAGCGAGGTGCTGGACGCGTTCGCCACACGCTCGATGGCGGCCACCGACGTGTTGCCCAATCCGCGGGCGGGCACGTTGACCACGCGCCGGAACGAAGCATCGTCCATAGGGTTCGCCACCAGCCGCAGGTAGGCGATCATGTCCTTGATCTCCTTGCGCTCGTAGAATCGGATGCCCCCGACCAAAACGTGCGGAATGCGGAGCATGAGGAAGGCGTCTTCAAAGGCGCGGCTCTGGGCGTTGGTGCGGTACA
>JACFNW010000509.1 GCA_019454665.1 Fimbriimonadaceae bacterium
CACGGACTTGCTTGGAACCAACGTGAGCGGGTTGGTGATCGACCCTGAAGACCCCAACATCGTGGTGGCCAGCGCCGGAAGAGGAACGGCAACCGGGCGCATGTTCCGTACGACCAACGGTGGCTTTGACTGGAACCGCCCGACCAACGCGGCCACGGGCAACCCCTTGGCGGACGGGAACTGGTCGGACTTGAAACTGAGCCAGCCCCGCGTGGCCGACGGGGCGCGCAACTACTATGCCGTGAACTTCACCAGCAGAACGGTGTGGCGATCTCGCGACCGGGGGGCGTCGTTTACACAGGTCACCGCGATTCCGGGCGCAGCGGGCGCCGGGATGATCAACGTGGCGACATCGCCGACTGCACCTGACCGTGTCTATGCGTTGTTGACGAACAACAGCATCTGGCGCAGCGGTGACGCTGGGGCTACGTGGACCAACATCACGGGCAACTTCAACGTGAATTGGTGGGCCCAGACGACCTACAACTTCTGTATCGAGGCCGTCCGACTCGGCTCCGGCGGCACCGAAGCCTTGGTGATCGGCACCACGGGCCTGTACATGTGCACCAACCCGACGGCCAACTCGGGGTGGAACTGGGTGGACCTGGGCCAGACGACGGTCAACGGGCCTCCGCCCAACAACAGGCGCACCGAGTCCCCTGCTTTGACCCACAACGACACGCACGCGTTGGTGCGAAATCCGCGCGACGCCAGCAAGCTCTTCGTGGGCAACGACGGCGGCGCGTACATCTTCTCGCTGGACTCGGCTGGGACGCCGACCGTGCAGAACCTGAACATGGGCCTGACCGTCACGCAGTTCTACGATGCGGACTTCCATCCTACGGCTGCGAACGGCATCCTCGGAGGTACCCAGGACAATGCCAGCCCGAACACGGCCACCATCGAGGCCGCAGGGGACCTCGACAACTGGGACAACATCGGCGCGGGCGACGGCGGTTGGAGCTTCATCAACCCCGAGAACCCTCTCGTCCAATACGTCAGCGTGCAACAGGGCGGACTCTTCCGCACCACCGACGCATGGGGGACTTGGAATCGCGACAACGCAGTGCCCGAAAACATCGGTGCCTTGCGTCCGGCTGGAACGTGGAACTTCGACTTCATCTCGGTCAGCGAACTGAACAAGTACAACCCGCGATTTTTCTTTCACTCGGGCACCACCCGGTTGCACCGATGGGACGACACAGGCGGTGTTTGGACGATGAACTTCGCCACCTACCCGGCCGGCTCCGGCAGCGGGCGCGCGTTGCACGTCGCTCCTCCTGGCAACCGCATGTACATCGGCACGACGAATGGACGCTTCTTGGCAGTGGACCTGTCCAACGGCGTCGTCCAAGACATGTCCATCACGGGTCTGCCGAACCGCACGATCACGGACATCAGCGTCCACCCCAGCAACCCGAACTCCGTGCTGATCACGGTCGCCGGAACGGGTAGCGGACACGTGTTCCGGGGCACGATCACCGGAATTTCGGTTGGTTCGCTTAACGTGACGTGGGAGGACCGCAGCGGATCGGGAGGCACGGGCCTGCCCGACATCGCGGCGAGCACCATCGAGCGAGACCCCTACAGCCCGCAGAACACGTGGTACGTCGGCACCGACGTTGGTGTGTTCATGACAAACACTGCGGGTGCAACGTGGACGAACGCCACCGAACCGCTGAAGCTTCCCAACGTCGAGATCCGTCACCTGCAGTACGTGCCGGGCACGGGATACCTGAATGCGGCGACCTGGGGTCGCGGCATTTGGCGCATCAAGCTCGGCGAGAGCAGCCTGAACCAACTCACGCTGGGCACTCCCGGCAAGCCTCACCCCGGCGGCGACCCGATTCAGGGCACGCTGACGCTGAACTTGCCCGCGCCGCCGCCAGGGCTGCCAGTCGACTTGAAGGCCTACATCCCCGGCCAAACGGGCGGGATGCAGGAGACCGACCTCGTCCAGCTTCCCGAGACGGTGACGATTCGAGAAGGCGAATCCAGCGCCTCCTTCGAGGGGACCACCCGGCCTGTGACGGTGGCCACGCGGATCATCGTCGAAGCCAGAAGCGGCGGCGAGACCTACCAGTACGAACTGATCCTCTCGCCGCCGACGTTCACGGTCTTTGCCGATCCGAACAGCGTCGCCGGAGGCGGCACGGCAGTGGGCACCGTTGCGCTTCAGACGCCGGCCCCCGCTACAGGGACTCTCCTCACGCTGACTTCCTCGCTGCCT
>JACFNW010000510.1 GCA_019454665.1 Fimbriimonadaceae bacterium
CTTCTTCGATGGTGCCGGCGCGCGGTTCGAGAGCGGCGCCTACGCGTGCGCGGGGTCGGGCTCCGAGCGGATTCGCGGCGCGTTCGAACTTGTTGCCCGCAAAGAAGGCGACTGGGCGCGGCAGCCGCTCGACCAAGCGTTGGGCAACGCGCTGACGCTTTTGGACATCGCTGCGGACCTGGATTCGGCCACCGGCGGGTTCACCAAGGAACTGCCGGTCGTCTGGACGCTCGACCGCTCGGGCGCGAAGCGCCTGGAAGCCGACGCCGTCGGCTCGGCGGTTGCGGCGGTCTTGGGACAATCCCGAGCCTCCTAGGCAGCGTCCTCGAGCTTGCTGACCGGTACAAGCAGAAGCTCGCGGCCCGCAGCCCCGGTCACTTCGCGTTCGACGTCGGCGATGATCTGTCGGGCCGCAGCACCGTTCTCTCGGGTCGCGTTGTGACTGACGAAGACAATCCACCAGTCGCCATCCTGACTCATCGAACGGGACACAGCGAACTGGAGATGCCACTTGCTACCCTCGTCGTTCAGGCGCTCCTTGAGTTCCTTGATGATCTGCTGATCGTTCATCGCTTGACACCAAGTATAGCAAACACTGCGTAGGCCCCGCGGAAACACTCCTTGCGCTCACGCCCGGCATCTTGCCACGACGGGTCATAGTCCGCGGAGACGCGGGCTCGAAACAGCTCCTTCAACTGCGTCTTGACCACCTCCTTCTCCTCCGTCTTGAGGCCCGCGATCTGATCAACGAGACGCACCAACTCGGAGTGGGCTGGGTTCTTCCAGCCGTGAGCATAGGTGCGGCTTGTGTCCATCCGGTCCACGAGAGCCGCGTAAACCGAGTAGTAATCCGACTAGTACTTGAGCGAGCCCGTTGGTCGCCCAAGAGCTTTGCATCCTCACGAAACTCCTCGCTCAGGTCTGCCCACGAACCCATCACGCATTCTCGTCGAACGGATACGTCGGCAAACCGCGATCCAGGGGCCGATCCGAGCGGTAGCCCAGCGCGTACTCCGCCTGCATCAGCTGGTGGATTTCTCGAGTACCCTCGTAAATCACCGCCCCGCGCGAATTGCGGAAGTGGCGCTCGACCGGGAACTCGTCGGTAAAACCATAGGCTCCATGGATTTCGATCGCGTCGTTGGCCGCTTCAAAGGCCGCATTGCAGTTCGTCCACTTGGCTAGGCTCACCTCCCGCGTATGACGCAGGCCCATGTTCTTCATCCAGCCTACTTGGTAGTAAAGCAAACGCCCGATGTCGCGGCCTTGC
Source organism: Fimbriimonadaceae bacterium (assembly GCA_019454665.1). Taxonomy (GTDB): domain Bacteria; phylum Armatimonadota; class Fimbriimonadia; order Fimbriimonadales; family Fimbriimonadaceae; genus UBA2387. The sequence goes on from JACFNW010000510.1 coordinate 1,271, forward strand.
ACCATCTTCGCGATCATCTGCTGCACCAGTTGCTTGCGTCCTATCGGCTCGCCGCCAACCTTGCGGTCGTTGGCGTAGCGCACACTGGCCTCGAGGCAAGCCGTGATGATGCCCACCGCGCCCGCGGCGACCGTGTACCGCCCGTGGTCCAGCGCCGACATCGCCACCTTGAACCCGTCGCCCTCCTCCCCCAGCCGATCGGCGGCGGAAACGCGCACGTTGTCGAAAAAGATCTCGCCCGTGTTCCCCGCTCGCACGCCCAACTTGCCCTTGATCGCGCGACTGGAAAAGCCCGGCGTGTGGCGGTTCACGATGAACGCGCTCATGCCCTTCGCCTTGCTCGAAGCGTTCGGGTCGGTGACGGCGACGACCAAGAACTGGTCGGCGTAATCGGCCAGGCTGATCCACGTCTTTTGGCCGTTCAAAATGTACTCGTCGCCGGACCGCTCGGCGCGCGTCTTGATGTTGACGGCGTCGCTGCCCGCGTCGGGCTCGGTGAGGCCGAACGCGCCGACCTTCTCGCCGCGAGCCAAGGGCGGCAGCCAGCGCATCTTCTGCTCGGGCGTGCCCCATTGCAGGGTGGTCAGGCAGTGCAGTCCGCTGTGGACGCTCATCACCACGCGCGCGCTGGTGTCGCCGCGCTCGAGCTCCTCGCACACAATGCCCAGGCTGATGTAGTCGGTGTCCGACCCGTCGTACTTGCCGGGGATGCCGATGCCCAGCAGGCCCGCCTCGCCCATCTTGCGCAACGTGTCGGGATCGCTTTCGTGCGCCCGATCCCGCTCGGCCAATCCGGGGGTGATTTCCTGGTCCGCGAACTTGCGGGCCATCTCCCGAATCATGTCGTGTTCGCGGGTGAGAGAGAAGTCCATGGGTTGAAATTGTACCGGCGGGTGGCGCGGCTTCACCGGGTCCGGGGCGGCGCCGCCTGACAGCACCATCCCCGCGTCAGCCTGAGG
>JACFNW010000511.1 GCA_019454665.1 Fimbriimonadaceae bacterium
GCACGCCCGTGACGGGGTTGTAGTGCTCGTAGCAACAAGGGCGGCGCGGATCGGACCCGTGGAACAGGAGACGGACGGCCTTGTGGATGCCCTCGGCAGCGGTGGCGAGCCACTCGTCGCGCCCCTGCGACGCAAGGCCGAGAGCGGATTCGGCGAGCCCGTCCACCAGGTGCGAATTCGCCATCGGCCAACTGCGGCCGTTCCACGGGCAGTTCAACCGTCGCCCCTTCCAAGCACCGTCTTGAGCAAACGTCGAATCGCTCCGTGCGGTCGCCGGGAATCCAGCCTGTAGCCAGAACTCGTCCGGGTTCGCCAGCCAGCGTGAGATCAGACGCGCCGCGCGATCCGACCCGATCCGCCCTGCGCCGAGCAAAAGCGGGTAGAGGCCCGTCCCCGGGCGGGCGGGCGACTTGGCGCCATTCGGAAGCCGGTCGCAGAAGAACGACGCCTCGTCGTCCCAGCACTCTCCGATCGCGCGGAAGGCGTCGGCGGCCCGGTCGTCGCCCAGTGCGTCGAACAGCAACGCCGCGTAAACGGTCGCATCCACGCCGCCGACGCGGAACGACGCCCACTCGTCCGCCGCTTCCGAAACGAACTGGTAGCGCGACATGTACTCCTGCCCCGTTTCGTTCTGATCGAACACGCACGTCATGCCCGTGGCCGGCTCGTGGCGCACATTCCAAAGATAATCGGCGTACCGACGCAGCATCTGCCGGTGGTGCGCCTGCACCGAGCCAGGGTGGATGGCCTCGAGTTGCCGCACCGGAGTCGCGAAGTCGGCGTGGTAGAAGTCCCGCGACGGACGGCCCGAATAGATGTGGCCGGGCAGGCTGCCGTCGGGCCGCTGGTTGGCAGCCAGGTTGTCGAGGATGCCGATGGCGAGACCGGGGTCGCGCATCCACGACGTTTCGCGGAGCATGGCTTGCCCCGAGTACGTGATGCAGTTGCGGAAGAAGCCGACTCCCTCGGCGACGAACGGCCTTCCGATGCGCGGGAGCCCCGGCACCGAGACCGTGTTGAGCTTGATCCCGTACCAGCGGTAGCGGTAAGCAGCCTCCAGATAGGGGTCGTCGCACCGGAAGTCGGGCACTCCTTGGAAGTGGCCCAACCAATCGAGCCGCGTCTCCCGGAGCGATTCAGGTCGAAGGCCGGCGGCCAGAGCAGCCCGCGCATGGTCGGCGCTCAGCCCGACGCCCGCCGCCAGGCGCACGGTGTCGCCCGCGCGAACGGTGTAGCTCTGGACGAGATGCAACAGCCCCTCGCCCTCGGTGCGGACGCAAGGAACCAAGGCGCCGTCGTACAGGTCGGGCAGCACGCTGGTCCGCCAGAGCGGCGAGTCGTCGTGCCGTTGAGCGATCTGCACCAGGTATCCGTCTCGTTCCACCGACGCACCGAGCGCGACGAACACGGGCACTGAAGGCCCCATGTCGGCCGTCCCGGTCAGGGCTTCGCGTTCGACGGCGGTGCGGTCGGGTTCGAGTTCGGTCGGCCAACGCGTGTCCAACCGGTAGATCAGGCAGTCCTCGTCGGCGGCGACCAGCGTAGCCGACCGCCACGGCGCGCCATAGCCCTCGGCATTGACCTCGGGGAGCGACCACTGGAGCAACTGCAACTCGCCTTCGCCGCGCCAATCCAACTCCGTGACGAACGCGTTGGCGGGATGCACAAAGCGGCGCTGCTCGAACACCATCTCGCCCGCGTGCCCCCGGGTGACCAAGCGATCGGGACGCCAATCCAGGTCCCGATCGAGTTCGATGGGCGCCTCGAAGCCGTCGTCGGCGGCCAGCACGCAGAACAGCCGGTCGAGCCGCACATCGGCGAACCAGCACTCGTCCCAGAACCCGAGGGTGTTCAACCAACGGGGGAACGGCGGCGCGAAGAGGCACCCTCGTCCATTGCCCAGAAACCACTTGTCGGTGCGAGAGAGGCTATCGAGGATCATGTTTGCGGCTCCATGAGGCGATAATGAACTAAACGGCCTCGCCGTTCGTATCAGGTCTTACCCATGGTTTCGTTCCGCCGACTCCTTCGCCCCGCCCTTGTGCCCGGTTTGTTGCTGGCACTGGCTTCGATCGCGCCCGCTCAAGAACTCACGCCCGAAATCAAGAGCGCCGTCTTGGCCCGCATGGGCAAGATCGTCACCGAACGCGCGTTCGCCAGCGGTGCGGACTTCAGCAAGTGGCCCGAATTCGTCAAGGAGTATCAGGGCGAGATCGACAAGGCGACG
>JACFNW010000512.1 GCA_019454665.1 Fimbriimonadaceae bacterium
GCCCCCCGTCTTCGCATCCAGGCCGTCGCCGAGCGCAAAGAGCAGGCGGTAGGTGCCGGGTGGGATTCCCGCGATCGCGCACTTGGACTTCCGGGCGACGAAGAAGGAAAGCAGCTTCTTCGAAGACCCCACCGGCACAAGCTTGAGCAGCGCGTCCGCGTCCGTCCCGTTGTCGACGTCTAGATTGGTGCCGTATTCGAACGCATCCGAGCCGCGGCCGTCGTAGAGCAGCGTGCCCGACGTTGGCCGCCAGCGCTCGACCGTCGGAGGCTCGGGCGGAGGCTTCGGCGTGGGTCGGGGTTCGAGCTGAACCCGGTCCTGCGGTTCAGCGAGGCCCGGGGAGTCCTCGTCCTCGGCGCTTTCGGCCTCCCGCTCCTGGGGTGGAGGTTCCTTCGGTTGGTTGACCGCGATGCCGATCATGAGCGCCGCGAACGCCACGCTGGCCACAAGGACGATTGGCCCCAACCGTCGCCGCCCGCCGCGCCGACGCGCCGTGGCCGGCATTGCCGCGAAGGGGTTGGCGATAGGCTCCCCACACTTGCCGCAGACGTACCTGCCCGAACCTCCCCGCTCGACGAGGCGATTCTCCGCCTCGCATCTCCTGCACATCTTGACGACGACCCGCCGACCATCCGGCAGCGTTTCGACGATGTTCCTTCGGTGCTTCACAAGAAGCATTTTAAGCGGAATGCTGGGCTGGTGCGCAGGCGAATCACGTGGCCCGGAGCAGAACGGATCGGTCCCGTCCTTGCCGAGGCGCGTGTCGCGGGCCAGTTGAGCCAGCGGGCGCTGGCCGCCAAACTCGGCGTCACGCACAGCTTCGTCGCGAAAGTGGAACTCGGTTCGCAACGCGTCGCGCTCGAAGAGTTCTTTGCGTGGTGCGAGGCGACCGGTGCCGAGCCGTCGAAGCTGGTGGCAAGGGTGCTTGAGGAGTCCTGACGCATTGAGCCGCAAGCGTATTCGGCTACTTCCGGAGTCGACCGCTTTAGGTCCACGCATCAGCCAACAGTTCCGCTTGACGGATCACGAGATCGACGGCGGCTTCCTGCCTGTCAGGGGGGTACTTCCATTTCTGCAACGTTCGTCGAACCAGAATACGGAGCCGTGCCCTGACGCTCTCGCGCTTCTGCCAGTCCACCGAAGTGCTGCTTCGGAGCTTCTGGGTAACCTCGACAGCGATCTTCTTCAGTATGTCATCGCCTAGTTCCCTCACGGCGCTCTCGTTGTCGGCCAGAGCATCGTAAAAGGCGATCTCGTCCAGGCCAAGCCCCAGCCTTTCCTCTCGGTGGAGTTCGGACTGAAAGTCCTTCGCCATGCCGATGAGCTCCTCGATCACCTGGGCCGTCTCGATGGCGCGGTTGTGGTACTTGCGAAGCGCCTCGGCCAACCGCTCGGAGAACTTCGACTCCTGGATAACGTTCGTTCGGAACCGCGCCTTGATCGAATCCTGCAACAGCCGTTCCAGCAACGCCACCGCGAAGTTTTGCTGCGGGATCGCCCGCTCCTCATCGAGAAAAGCCTCCGAAAGGAGGCCGATGTTCGGCTTCTCGAGGCCTGCCAACTTGAAGATGTCGTCCACACCCTCCGCGACAACTGCGTTGTCGATGATTGCCTTGAGGAGCGAGTGCTTCTCGGCTTCCGTCTTTTTCTGCTCGACCGTCGTGTGCTTGATGATCGCGGCCCGAACGGCGGAGAGAAATGCGATCTCGTAGCGGTACTCCTCAGCCTCGTCCAGCGTGCTGCAAAGAGCATAAGCGCGAGTCAACCCAGCCATCGCATCCAAGAACCTGTCCTTCTTCGTCTTGCCCGAAGCATCTGGGGTCAACAAGTGGTCCATCGCTGGGATCAGCAGATGGATCGCCTCCGTCTCGTAGTCGCTGTAATCGAAACCGAAGAAGAGACCCCGCACCGCGTCGAGCTTGGCGAGCATGGCCGCAAACGCCGCCTCGGTGTCCACGGTCGGCTCGCCTTTGCCCTGCGAATCCACATACGCCTTGAGAGCCACCTTCAGGTCGGCCGCAATCCCGATGTAGTCCACCACAAGGCCGCCCGGCTTGTTCTTGAAAACCCGGTTCACACGCGCGATCGCCTGCATCAGATTGTGTCCGTGCATCGGCTTGTCGATGTACATCGTGTGGCAGGGCGGCGCGTCGAACCCCGTCAGCCACATATCCCGAACAATCACGAGTCGCAGCGGATCTTCGGGGTTCTTGAAC
>JACFNW010000513.1 GCA_019454665.1 Fimbriimonadaceae bacterium
CAGGGGCATCGGCTCTTCCGAGCCGTCGGGGGCCATCGAAACCGCGAGAATGTCGCCGCTGAACAGCGGCGAGCTGATGCTGCACGACGCGATCAGCTGGGGGAACGTCCACGTGGCTTCGATGAGGTTGGTGGAAAACACCTCGCGGCCGTTCACTCGGGCGACCAACTCGATGTCCATCCGCACGCCGTCCTCGGTGTTGCGGAAGTAGTCCTGCAAGTCGTCGGGAGTGACCACGACGGGGCCGATGGCCGTGCCAAAGTCCCGCGATTGGCCGTGGCCCGTCATGGCTTCCGATTCGAAGCGGGCGAGGTCGCGGGCGATGAACTCGTTGGCCAAGGTGAACCCCAAGATGAGGTTCTCGGCGCCCATCTCGTCGGTCGGTCCCGAGTCGCTCGCCAGGACGACGCATAGTTGAGGCTCGAAGGAGAGTTCGGAGGTCGCGTTGGGCACGGCGAGTTGGGTGTTGGGCCCGACCAGGGCGCCGGGGTTGCGGTAGCCGTAGGTGGGCAACGCGCCGAACGGATAGTCCTCGATGAACGCGAACGCCGGCTGCTGCGCCCCGCGGATTTGGTGGTCCGAGAACACGCGATACGAGGTCGGTCGCTTCACCGGGGCGAGCAACGCGATTTCTGCGGCCTCATGGATCCCGATCGGGTTCTTCCCGTCGGTCTCATAGACTTTGCCGTTGTGGTAGATGCCGACGCGCGGCTGACCCGGCGCGCTCGCCAACTCGAAACGACACAGCTTCACGCCCTTAGGGTACCCGTGGCCCGGTCGCCTAGCCGTAGAGCGTGGGCTTGACGCGCCAGTCCTTGCCCTTTTCGTGCGCCCAGTCCTTCACCCTCGGACGCCGCTCGCGCAACCGCACGGATTCGATGCCGAGGTAATGCCCCGTCGAAAGTGGGCTCTTGCCGACGCATTCGAGCCGCAACACGTAGCGCCCGGGTTCGGGCCAGAAGTCCAACAGGTGCACTTCCCGGTTCTCGATGTCCTTGCTGTAGAAGTCCACGGGATCGCCAAGCTTGACTCCGTCCAAGGACACTTGATACGTGCCGAAATCGTAGGACGTGGTCGCGTTGATCAGAAGGCGCAAGGGTTCCGATTCGCGCACCTCGATGGGGACTTCGAGCCACGCTCCTTCCTTGGATTCTGGGCGGTACAGCAACTGGGGCGCCTCGTAGAATCGGCCCAGGTTCTGTGGCCCAGCCTCCCCCGATCCGTGGGTTGCGGCTTCGTGGGCGAACACGGTCGTGCGCTCCAGGCTCGGCAACCGTCTCTCGCTGGCGTGGGGGGCGCGGGCGTCGAACGTCGAGGGGCCCGTCTGGTACCAGAACGCCACGCTCGAGTAGTCGTCCTGGCGCTCGTTCCAGCTGGTGCTCTTGTAGTCGGGGTTCTCGTCGGGCGCGATCCAGCCGAAGTGCTCGATGGTGAACTTGATGCTCTTCTGGAACACGATCGGGTCGGCCAGATGCCAGCGGTAGGCGCTGGTGTGGCCTCCCACGATGCCCCACTGGTCGAAGTACGGCACCCCGAAGTAAGGCGTGCTGGTGCGCTTGAGGCCCCATGCCGACAGGAAGTAGTCCTCGGTCCCCGTGCCCCAGATCGAGGGAGCGACCTCGCCGTCGATGAAGATCTTCTCGTCGCCTTCCCCGAACCAGGAGGGGCTGCGCGTGCGGACGGCCAACACCGCGCCGACCAGGTGGCCGCGCCCTTCGGTCTCGAGCAGGACATAGTCCTTCCCTTGGATCACCGGGTACTCCTGCCGGTACTGGGCGTGGAAGTACGGCGTGTCCGGCGGGAGGCTGTCCTTCTTGATCCAGTCCACGTTGTAATACAGCAGGCTGATCGGCTTGTCGCTTTGGTTGACGATCTCGACCTTGGCCGACTTGCGGAACGGCATGGGCCAGAAGCAGTTGTACGAGTCGCCGTCCTCGACGACGACCGGGAGGCTGACCACCTCGCTGCGCTTGCCGAAGCAGATGGCGAAGAAGTCGCCGAACGGGACTTCGACCTGAGGCTTGTCGGCACCGTCCCACGTGATGCGCAGGAGCATCTCCTGATGGTTGGCGGAACCCTGCGGCGCCCAGGGCTGCGGCTCGGGGCCGAGGAACGTGAACCACATGTGGGTGATCACGCCGGGTCCCTCGCGGTCCATCACCACGTGGGTCTCGCCGGGCGGGACGCGAAAGTTGTCCCAGTTGCTTTTCTCC
>JACFNW010000514.1 GCA_019454665.1 Fimbriimonadaceae bacterium
ACGATCAACGGCTGCTGGGCTTGCTCAAGCAGGCGTGGCTGGAGAGCGGCGGGGTCTACGGCTACCGTAAACTGACGCTGGACATGCGCGACTTGGGCGAGCACTGCGGCAAGCATCGCGTGGCGCGCTTGCTCAAGGGCGAGGGCCTGCGCTCGCAAACAGGCTACGGACGCAGACCTGGGATGCGAGGTGGCAAGCCTGCAGTGGTCGCACCGAACCACCTGCAACGCCAGTTCAAGGTGGCCGAGCCCAATCAGTCCTGGGTCACCGACATCACCTACATCCGAACCCACGAAGGCTGGTTGTACCTGGCGGTTGTGGTCGATCTGTTCTCGCGCCAAGTAGTGGGCTGGTCCATGGGCAGCCGCATTGACACGAGCCTGGCCCTCGATGCATTGCTGATGGCACTATGGCGCCGCCAGCCGCAGGCGCCTGTCCTGGTTCACTCCGATCAAGGCTGCCAGTTCACTGGCCACGAGTGGCAGGCCTTCCTGCGCGACCACAACCTGGTCAGCAGCATGAGCCGGCGTGGTAACTGCCACGACAACGCTGTGGCCGAGAGCTTCTTCCAGTTGCTCAAGCGCGAGCGCATCCGCCGCCGCATCTATACGACCCGCAGCGATGCGCGAGCGGACGTCTTCAACTACATCGAAATGTTCTACAACTCACAGCGCCGTCACTCGTCGGCGGCAGGACTATCACCGGTAGAGTTCGAGCAGCAACATTCCCAACGGCTCAAAAGTGTCTAGGGAATCCGGGGCGATTCAACCCCAAGCGGTAAAACCATCGCATTGCGCGAACTCATCTCCAAAAGAACGGGCGACAAAGCTGCAGCGGAGGCGGCGTGGAAAGCCGTTGCAACGGGGAAGATTCAGCCGGTGGCGAGCGGTGAAAAGCTGGGCGACTTCCGCTACGCCGTTGCAGATGTTGCTCGCTACTATTCGCGCCCGGTCCTTGAAGCCGGACTGACCGTCCAAGACTTGGCAAAACAGACCGGCTGGAAATAGGAAAGCATCAGCCACTGGATGAAGGAAGGGCTCTTGTCATCCAACGATGTCATCGTACGCGGTCAGCATTGCAGGGTTGTCATGCCCGCGCAACTGCTGGAGTTTCAACGCAAATACATCCCTCTTGCGGACTTGGCGAAGTCTATTGGGAGCAAGTCGTCAATCTTGACCCTACGTAACCCCGACATCGAGGTTCTGGGCTCGCTAACACTGCCTTGTGGACAGCGACGCGGAGGGCTCGTCCGCATCGCTGACCTCACGCGGCTTGCGTTCGGGACGCAATGACGAAAGTGCGCGCCCGACGTTACTTCAAGGTAATGACTACTGGTCCCTTGCGTCGTCAGGCATTTCGCCTTCGTAGCGCTCGTTGTTGGGGTTCAACTGGTCCGAATGGTTGTCCTGTGCATGGTGGTAGGCGTCGTTATTGGGATTCATGCTGTCGCTGCGGTCATCGTTCGGTGTGCGTCCCATGGATGTGCTCCTTGCATAAAAATTTCATGACTTGGGTAGTGAAAGAGTGCTGCACCAGGGCTTGAAGCCCTGGGTCGCCTCACTTCGAGCGAGGGGGGTTGTTGCCGCGTCCACCTCCGGAAGGATTGCCGGTTTTGCTAGGTCCATTGACGGGTGTTTTGCTCATTTTGTTCTCCAAGGTCCCGGAAAAAGGATGAGCTGCGCCGGGCCCGGGACCACGCCCCGTGCAACTCACTGAAAATGGGGTAGTCCCCGTAGCCTGGCTAGACGGCGGGAACCTGCGTCGACCGCGCTTCTTTAAGGGATTTATTGAGTTCCGCGCAGATAGCCTTTACGTTCGCCCGACTCCACGGCACTGACTTGTGGCGCCCAGCGGTAGTCAACTCGGCGAGCGAGATACTCAAAAGATTTCCAACCGGAGGCGGGCACGCGGGATTGCTCCATTCCCTGAACGGCACAAGGTCGAGTGCCACGCCAATACATCCGCCGAATACGCGGAAGGACCAGTATTTCAAGGGCCACTCCGCGAGATAGGGCAGAAGTGCCTCCCAAAGCCCGTAGCAAAGCCGATTCACGGCAATGGACTTGGCGCAGCCCTCTGAGGAGAAAGCATCCAAGGTGTTTGGATGCATATCAGGCAGCGACCCGTGGTGCACCTTGAGCAACACCAAGTGAGAACTGGTCTGCTGCTCTTCAGCCTCTCGCGGCGAAACGTGCCTATGTATGAGGAGG
>JACFNW010000515.1 GCA_019454665.1 Fimbriimonadaceae bacterium
TGCCGGTACCTAGTCTTGTTGCAGGATGGCTGACATTCTTGGCCCAAATAGTCGGTGTCGCGCTGCTGGCATGGGTTGCCCTGGGAGCTTACGGAGCCTCCATGCCCCTGCGATGGTCGGCAGGTTTCGGGGCCTTCGCCGTTCTGGTCGGCTTGCTGGTGCCACCGCTTGCATGGTCGCCTTGGGTTCTAGGGGTCGTTGGAACAGCGTTCGTGAGTGTCGGATCCGTGATTCCCTTTTGGCGTCAGATGCCCCTGCGCGAACAGAACGCGATTGCGGGGCTGGCCCTTTGGGGTGGTGCTGCAACGACCGAGGCTGCCTTGCGAGGTGTAGTTAATCTTGGGGAATGGCAGATTCTGCAGGCCGCCGTCGAGGGGTTCGGAGCCTACGCGATTCTGGCCGCAATGGTCGGGTTCGCCTCCCCCTCCGGGCGTATCTCCGGGTGGGCGATGGCCGCATCGGTCATTGGCACGGCACTTTGGACCGTCTGCCGCATCGCGGCGCCTGTTGAGTTTGGATTCATGGGGTATTCCATCGGACTACGGCCCATGCCCTGGCTTTGGGTCGAAGCGCTGGTCGTCTTCACGGCCTTGATCGCGTTCGCTGGGGCTTTCTCATCGGGGAGAGCCCGAGGGGCCGCACTCCTGGTGACGGTCTTGGGGATTGCATCCGGAAACCTTGTCGTGGGTCTTGCAGGCACCACATTCTTGGTCATGAGTTACCCGGCACGCGAACGGTCACTGCTCGCCGATTGGGAAGTCGGTTTCGCAGAACAGGCGACGAGACCCAAGGGCATCGGCTAAGAGGGTATGGAGCTTTGTCAAGTCCCAGCGGGTTCGTCCTACCAAGGCGAGCCTCCTTTGAGGACTGCGGCAAACCGGACCAGCAGGCGGCGCTGGTCAACCCCCATCGCCTGTTGGTGGGTGCGTCCGCGCCGCAAACGAGCGTAGTGGTCCCTGGCCCAGTCGAACCGTCAGATGCACGACAGGGCGGTCTTGCACGGCGCGAAGGGCTTCGAGGACGGCGTCGGCGTCGAGGTTGGGCACGAGTCAGAAGGTACCTTCTCGGCAGGCTCGGCGTGGGGCCCAGCATCGCCACTGGCCGGGCTAGCGAGAGATCTGCCCTCGCCGGGTAGACGGCCTGTGCTAGGATGGGATTGTCTGGCACAGCAGACGACACGGAGAAACATGGACAGCGAAGCTGGTGTCGCGCTGGCGATTGCCCTGGACGGGACTGAGGAGTCCACCAGAGCTGAGGCGCCCGTTGCGTCGCCAAGTCGAAGGCTTGAGCGATCAAAGAGTTGTGCTCGCCCAGCGAGTCGGCGAGCGGGACATCATAGACCACCAGGTAGGGCAGGGTCGAGGAACTTTTCCACGAAGCCGCCCGCCGCCTACGCCGCCGCCTTGATGCGGATGCAAGACCCCCGAGGACCGGAGTGCGTGCGGTTTATCAAACAGCACTGGGTGATGGAAACCGACAACCCAAGAACTTCGAACTTGTTTGGTTGACGTTGGCCGAGAAGTCCCTCAAGGAGCCGTTTCCAAGATGATTCGGGGCTCGACTTTCGCGTTTGCAGGACTGCTGGTACCACTGGTGGCATTTGGGTGCGGCGGCAGCGGAAAGCTCAGCTCGGGTGGTCCCCATCCGGGTCTTGCGGTCCACCGGTGGGCCGACCCGGTCCGCGGTTCGGTTCAGGGCGTTTCTGAGGACGGCCAGGTGATAACGTCCGTCACCGGGGGAGGGGGTGCGCTTTTTGTTCGAGGCACCGACGTAACTGTTCTTCTTGCGCCACCTCCATGGACATCATTGAGTGCAACCGGATTATCGTCGGATGGGATGCATTGGGTTGGCGGCATATCTAGATGGACGGGCACCGACTATCCTTCTATGGTCGCGCACTATACGCCAGGTACCGGCCTCACCACGCCCGAGGCTCCCGACGTCTACGCGTCGTTGATGTGGTCCTTCGAAGACGACGGCACCATCTACGGCCGTTATCGGCGCGCACCGGGCGGCGAGTGGCGTCCCTTCCGGTGGAAGTCCCCAGCGCCGCTCGAGCCGATTGAACAACTGCCGCAAGTGCCCGAGTTCGTCCCGCCCCAACTCACCGAAGAGCAGGCCAACATTTTCGCCCCCTACCGCAGCCGCAACCACAAGTGGTCCGGCGGACACGTGGTCTGGAAGGACGCGGCGCGGCCCGTCTCTCCCG
>JACFNW010000516.1 GCA_019454665.1 Fimbriimonadaceae bacterium
TCTGCGCTCTATTGGGAACTCCTCGATCGGTTGACCCTTCGGGGTTACTGCACGGCGGTCGCCGGCATCACGCTGCCCAACGACGCCAGTGTTGCCCTGCACCGCAAAGTGGGATTCCAGACCGTGGGGGTGTTCCCGCGCATCGGCTGGAAGTTCGACCGCTGGCACGACTCGATGTGGCTGGCGCGTCCGCTGAGCGAAGGGCCGCCCGATGAGGACGGCTCGCGGTACCCTGCCAAGCCGTGAAGATCGCCCTCGCCACGTGCCTCGAACTGCCGGAACCCGACCACGACGAAGCGATCACCCTCGAGGCGTTTCGCCATGCCGGGCACGACGTGACCATGCTCGCTTGGGACGATCCGGACGCCGATGCCACACCGTTCGATGCCGTCATCATCCGCTCGACGTGGGATTACCCGGAGCGGCCCGACGACTTCAGCGAGTGGGTCCGGCGCACCGCTGCTCAGACCCTCCTCCTCAACCCCGCCGAGATGGTGCTGGAGAACCTCGACAAGCGCTACCTGAATCGGCTGGCGGCAAGCGGCATCGCCGTCGTGCCGACGCGGTTTGTCGCCCCGGGCGAGCCGATCGGGCCGATGGACGCCCCGTTCGTGCTGAAGCCTTCGATCGGGGCGGGCTCGATGGATACCAGGTGCTTCGAATCCGGCGAGCATGCAGAAGCGCAAAAATGGCTTGAAGCCACGGCGCAGGGGCGGACGTTCATGCTCCAGCCGTACCTGCACTCGGTCGCAACGGTCGGGGAGCAGTCCATCGTGGTCATCGGTGGCGAGCCGACCCATCGCATTCGCAAGCGGCCCCGCTTCTTGGAGGACGACGAGTCGGTGGACGGGCCGTTCCCGGTCGAGCCGGAGTTCGCGCGATTGGCTGCAGAGGCGCTGGCCCCGTATGGCGCGGCGCTCTATGCTCGGGTGGACGTGATGAGGGCCGACGACGGACGATGGCTGGTCTCCGAGGTGGAACTGATCGAGCCTTCGCTGTTCTTCAAGCAGAACCCGGATGCCCTCGCGCCGTTTGTCCGGGCCGTGGAAGACTGGGTGGCCGAGCATCGGCCACAATAGGCCGCTCCCCATGGAAGTTCGGTTCATCCCCAAGTCGGAATTCGACCGCATTCGCGCGCTCGACCTGCCCCTCGACGACAAGTTGCGCGCGCTCGCCGACGCCAGCCGTCTCAATGCGCTCTCGGCGGTCAAGCGGGCGGGTTCGGGGCACCTGGGCTCCAGCCTGAGCGCCATGGACATCGTGGTGCGCCTGTACGAAGCCGAGATGAACACGGCCCACGTAGGGTTCGATTCGCCGGATCGCGATGTGTACTTCTCGTCGAAGGGCCACGACGTCCCCGGCCTGTACGCCGTCCTTTACTCGCTCGGCGTCATCCCCGAGGAACGCTTCCTGCGGTTGCGGCGGCTGAACGGTTTGGACGGGCACCCCGACGTCGGCGTACCCGGCATCGAGGCCAACTCGGGCTCGCTCGGCATGGGCGTCTCAAAGGGCCGGGGCATCGCCTGGGCGAAGCGGCACGCCGGACGCGATGGGCACGTGTTCGTCATGCTCGGCGACGGCGAACTCCAGGAGGGCCAGAACTACGAGGGCTTGCGAGTCACCGCCAACCAGGGCATCGCGAGGCTGACGCTCATCGTGGATCACAACAAGGTCCAATCCGACAAGCCGGTCGCCGAGATCGGCGACCTAGGCGACCTCGAGCGCAAGTTCGCCGCCTTCGGTTGGGACGTCTTGCGATGCGATGGCAACGACACGGTCGCCGTAGGCGAGGCGTTGCGGCAGGCCAAGTCCAGCGAGCGGCCCACGGTCATCATCGCCGACACGCTCAAGGGCGCTGGCGTCTCGTTTATGGAGCACCCGACGGCCCTGGTGGCGGGCAAGGGCCAATACCCGTGGCATGCGGGGGCACCGGACGACGCCTCGTACCAAGCGGCTTTCGACGAATTGCTAAGCAAGGTGGAGGCTCGGCTCGGCGGACCTGTGGCGTTGTTCACGCCGCCCCCGCCCGAGCAACTCGTCGGCCCGGCCCTCGTGGTTCAGAACGCTCTCGGCGAACCGGTCAGCATCGAGATGCAGGCCAAGCTGGGCGGGATGAGCGGCGAGTACGTGGTGGAAGCCTACGGCGACGAACTGCTCAAGCTGGCCGAAGAAGTCCCCAATCTGGTCGTGCTCGATGCCGACCTC
>JACFNW010000517.1 GCA_019454665.1 Fimbriimonadaceae bacterium
CTTGGGCTCCTTCATGGTGAGCCAGTGGCGATAGGCCTTGAGACGCCATTCGAGCATCCATTCGGGCTCTTCCTTGATGGCGCTGAGACGGCGGATGACGTCTTCGTTCAGGCCGGGTTCGAACGTCTCTTGTTCGATCTCGGTGACGAATCCCCATTGGTACTCGCGTTCGGCGACGCTTTCGAGCAGCTGCGTGTCTTGGTCGGATGCGACCGGTGTCGTGGTGGTTTCCATAGGTTCGTTCGGTCCAAGCCCTCCCGGCGGGTCGCCGGCTACGCCTGTCCGTCCTTGTTCTACGTCGCGAGGATACCGCGAATCTGCACCACCGGGTCAGGATAGTCTTCGCCGCGGCGATGCCGCTCCGAGCCACGGTCCGAAGGCGTCTTTGACTTTGTGGGGACGTTCCCGCCAAAACGCGGCCCGTTTTGATAGACTAGTGGGGCGTGGCAACGCAGATTCTGGAGGTTGGCTGCTTTGGACACGAACACGAACACCATCACCATGCGGATGATCCTCGCGCCCGGCGTTGAGCATCCGGACCTGGCCGAGTTCAACCAGAAGGTTCAGGCGTTGGCACGCGTGCTGATGGCGACGGAGCGCCGGGTCGCCAAGAACAGCCCGAACCTGGTGTTCCGCGTGAAGCGCCTCCGTATGGCCAGTCCACCTGTCGTCGAGATTGAGGCGACTCCCCGGCTGGCCGGGCTCGATGAAAGTCACGCGGTGATGGCCTCGGTGATCGCCGACATCGAGAGCATCCAGCCTCAGATGCATCTCGATCGCGAATTGCACAAGCACGCGTCGGCGATCATGCGACTCGGACCCAGTGGGGACATCGCGGCGACGGAACTGACGTGGAATGGGCGCACGGCCACGATCAATTCCGCTACGGCCAAGGCCTTCGAAGAGGCTCAGGGCGCTCGATACACGACCCAGGGCTCGCGCACAGGCGTCCTCTTGGCGTTGAACCTGAGGCCCGAGAAGCCCAGGTTCGAGATCTACCCCGTCGTGGGCGGGCAGGTCCGCTGCAGATTCGAACGAAGCAAGGTCGAGGAAGCGATCCGTGCCGTCGGCAAGCACGTGCTGGTCACTGGACGCGTGCACTGGCGCGACCATTTGGACCATCCCCTGTTGATCGAGGCCGAGAGTATCGAAGTGTTGGAACCTGTCGGTCCGATGCCCGATCTGGCTGGCGTGGGAGGCAAGCTGATCAGAGGGGCAGATCACGATGGCTGGTAAGAGAGTTCCAAAGGTCTACTGGGACACTTCCGTGTGGATCGCGCACCTCTGCACCGAGACGGGCTGGTCAGAACGCGAACGCAAGGCGGTCGCCGAGGTCTTCGAGAAGATGCGGAAAGGGGAGGCCGTGATCGTCTCGTCCGTTTTGGTGCTCTTGGAGACTGTGAACAAGTGCGAGCAGCGACTCGGCGTTTCGGCGCAGATTGAGGCCCTCAGATATCACCCTTCCCTCGAACTCGGCGACATGTCCATCAAAGTCGCTCAATTTCGCCCGGAACCAAATGGCAAACGGCCTCAGGTACGGAGACGCGATCCATGCGGCCACCGCCGCGTGGAGCGAGTGCGACCAGCTGTGGACGTTTGATGGGGACTTCAAAGGCGACATCGTGGAGGGGTC
The DNA here is from genome assembly GCA_019454665.1 of Fimbriimonadaceae bacterium. Lineage (GTDB taxonomy): Bacteria > Armatimonadota > Fimbriimonadia > Fimbriimonadales > Fimbriimonadaceae > UBA2387. The sequence continues at coordinate 1,634 of JACFNW010000517.1, forward strand.
CAAGCGATGTGTCCCGACCCGCCCATCCATGGAGGCATTCGGGGCAATCAAGTCCTTGGTTCCCAAACCCTACACGCCTGGCCAGCCAATCCTGGACCCGCTGCAGGATTCACTCGACCTCGATGATCCGTGGGTGGATGACGACGACGCGGACGACGACGCCTAGCCGCGCGTCCGCCGACCTGTTACCGCCGCCCACACCACATAACTTAGAGACGCCAACGCGCAAAGGTAGAGGAACCAGTCGCCGACCACGCGGTACGGCGTCGGTCGCGATCGAAGGTCCACCTTGCGGACCACGACCTCCTCCGTCCCAACTCCTGCGAGGTGTTCGATGCGCCCGTACGCATCCACGAACACGCTGAACGCCGTGCACTCGGCGCTCACCAACGGCAGCCCGAGTTCGGCCGCACGGAACGGGTTGTAGGCAGTGTGCAGGCCCTGCACCGTGCCGAACGGCGCACGTGGATCTTGGGTGGGGAGAGCCAGCAGCACCGGGTCCAATGCGGCCGTCTCGCGCATGACGCTCGGAAAGCAGGAATCGAAGCAGAC
>JACFNW010000518.1 GCA_019454665.1 Fimbriimonadaceae bacterium
TTGGAAGGACGTGGGGCCGTGGTTGCTCGAACGAGGGGTGAGGGAGTGGTATCTCATTGATTCGGATGCGGTCCTGCCTGTGCCCGGTGCGAAGTCGGCTGGCCAGCAAGGAGGCGGCGATTGAGGAAGCGGCTCGTCGTCCTCGGGGCTGTGTTCCTGGTCGGAATCGTCGGGGTCGGCGTGTGGTGGAAGTTTCTCCGCACGCCGACTCCCGACGAGGTCGCGATGACCCTGCACCACAAGGTGTTCGCCGCCGATCCCGTTTGGCTTTGCGATCGCGCCTCGGAGAAGGAGAAGGCCGTCATCTCGCGCGAGGTGCTCCGCGAGTTCTACGCGACGTTCGTAGAGCCCGAGTTGAGGAAGTGCAAGGTTGAAGATGCGCTGATCGTGGATCGGCAGGCCACGAGGTCGGTTGCGCTGAGCAATGTCGTCAATCGAGATGGCAAGGCCGTGCAACTGACGGTCGGTGGGTACGTGGTTGACGGTCGCGCGACGGTTGGAGCGTTCCAAACGCTGGAGAACGCCTACACCCTGATCAAGTATGCGGGCCTCGAACCGAAAGAAATGGCGCGCCGCGGGTGGGCCGACATCGCCCCCTGGCTGCTGGAGCGAGGCGTGACTCAGTGGTACTTCATCGCCGTGGACACCTTGTACCCTGTCCCTGGAGCGGCCGAGCACAAGGCAAAGCAAGGAGGCGATCCAGGTTCCCAACAACGGGACTCCCCTGCGCTGTAGACTAGCGCACGATGATCACCGCCACCCTCGTCGCCGGAGTCGTCGCCGCAGGAAGCCTTCGCCCCGTCGCCTTGCGCTGCGAGGCCATGGAAGAGCCGGTCGCCGTCGCCACCGCCGTGCCCCGGTTCTCGTGGCTTCTCGAAGCCGACGACCCCGCCGCCCGCGACCTGAGGCAGACGGGCTACCGCATCCTCGTCGCCAGCGACCCCGACGCACTTGCCCCCGGCAAAGCCGACCTGTGGGATTCGGGGGTGGTGCGCTCCTCCGCCACGTTCGGCGTCGAGTACGCGGGCAAGACGCTGCGCACGGGCCAGAAGTGCTGGTGGCGCGTGCAGTGCCTGGACCAAGAGGGCCGCGAATCCCACTGGAGCAAGGCGGCGGCGTTCGGCGTGGGGCTCCTCGGCGCAGGAGATTGGAAGGCCGAGTGGGTCGGCTTTGATGCCCCGGGCACCCGCCCGAAGCCGGCCTCGCCGTTCGCCGGAGCGGATTGGATCTGGGCGGGCGCGGACGCGGGGACCAAGACGTTCGCCAAGTCGTTCGACCTGCCCGGCGACATCGCAAGCGCCACGCTCCACGCGACCGCCGACGACCAGTTCGAACTCGACCTGAACGGCACGCGGGTTGCGGCCAGCGACGGACAGACCGACGCATGGAGGCGACCCGTCACCGCCGACGTGAAGGCCGCCCTTCGACGCGGCGCGAACGCGATCTCGGTCAAGGCGACCAACACAGGCGGCGTGGGCGCGTTGCTCCTGCGCCTGCACGTCGTGCTCGCCGACGGGCGCGAGGTCGTTGTGGCCAGCGACGGGACGTGGACCGAGGCCTCGTCGCCGGTGCGCGTGATCGGGGCGTTCGGCGTCCAGCCTTGGGGCAACCTAGGCCCCAACCAGCTGTTCATGCCCCCGCCTCGCTATGTGCGCGGGCGGTTCCAAGTGGGCAAGGCGATCAAGCGAGCCGTCCTGCACGGTTCGGCGTTGGGCCTGATCGAACTGCACCTGAACGGCGCTCGCGTCAGCGACGAGTTGTTCATGCCGGGCTGGACCGACTACGCCAAGCGCGTGTACGCCCGAGCCTACGACGTGACCGATCGCGTGAAGCAAGGGGCGAACGCCATCGGCGCGATCCTCGGCGACGGTTGGTACGCGGGCTACGTCGGCTTCGGCAGCCAGCGCGAGCACTACGGCAAGAACATCCGCGCCGGCGTGCAACTCGAGATCGAATACGCGGACGGCTCGCGCGAGACCGTGGCCAGCGACCATTCGTGGCGCGCGCGCACGGGCCGATCCTGGAAAGCGACTTCCTGATGGGCGAGGTCTACGATGCGCGGCTGGAACTCGGCGACTGGTGCGTGGCCGGGGCCTCGGACGAAGGCTGGTCGCCCGTGGACACGGGTGCCGAGGTCTCGCCGCTGGTCGAGACGTTCATCGGCCAGCCCGTCGTTCGCTAC
>JACFNW010000519.1 GCA_019454665.1 Fimbriimonadaceae bacterium
CCATCGGGTGAGTGGGAGTATTGCGCCGGTCCCGGCAAACTCGCTCTCCTCCTGCCGATGGCAGCACCGTTCGAACTCGGCGAAGGTCTCTTGGGGTGGCAAGCGGGCTCGGGTGAGCCTTGGCTGGTGAAGAACACGAACGCAATGACCTCGATGGTTGGCGCGGCACAACTCCTTGCTGACCAGATCGCGATGCGCCCTGGCGGCAGCGGCCCATACGTTGCGCTCCACTGCATGGCACCGGCGGACGGCATCTACACCTATTCAGCCTCGTTCACGCAGCGGAGCACCCTTCCGTCATCGTCAGATGTGTACATCGTGCACAACGGGACCACATTGCTGTGGTCTGGGATTTCGAACACGTTCGAGGTGCCTGTCTTGGCGACCGGCTCGATCAAGCTCGAAGCTGGTGACAGCCTGAGGGCGGTTGTCGGACCCGACGGCAGCAGCGAGAACGACCTGACCGGGGTGGACTTCACGATCGACTCCGTTCCGGAGCCCACCTCTTCTACGATTCTGGGCCTCGGGCTCGCTGCCCTTCTGAGGAAGCGTAGGAGCAACCTCCGTCTGGGCCAGAAGCCGGACACAGACGCCGAGCGAGCCAGCCAGCCGTAAGCCCGGCGTTGGCGGCGGGCCCGTCCAGGGCCCGCTTAGCCAACACCGAACTAAACCGAACTAGACCGAACAACACCGAACCAATCCGAGCCACACCAAACCTCCCTTGGAAAACGTGTGGCAAAAAAGGGGACAAAACGAGCATCGGATCAATATCCTGTGCCGTCTCTCCCTTTGCGGCCCGATATGTTGTAGCCTCAGGGTGAAGCTATCGGCCCGAAGACCCAGTCATGCGTTGCCCGTTCTGCGGCTCGGAAGAGCACCACGTCCTCGATTCGCGACCCGCGCGCGGCGGTGAAGCCGTGCGGCGTCGGCGCGAGTGCGAGGCGTGCCTCCGCCGGTTCACCACGTTCGAAGCGCCCGAAGTTCCGCGCCTCCTCGTGGTCAAGAGGGACGGCACGCGCGAGGAGTTCGACCGCGAGAAGGTCTTGCGCGGCATGATCGTCGCGTGCGGCAAGCGGCCGGTCTCGCTGGAGAGCCTCCGCGACTCCGCCGAGCGGATCGAGCGAGACGTGTACAGCACGTTCGAGGACGAAGTTCCGAGCGGCGAAGTGGGTGAGCGGGTCATCGCCGAGTTGATGGCCCTCGACACCGTGGCCTACATCCGGTTCGCCAGCGTGTACCGGCAGTTCGCCAGCGTGGACGATTTCGCCGAAGCGCTGCGATTGTGCGCGGCCCGAGGATTTGGTCGCCCAAACGCGGCGCAGTATGATAGACTGGTGTCTACAGAAGCAGCAGGAAGCACAGCATGAAGATTGGAAGGTATTTCACGACCGCCGAACAAGGCGCCTATGGCGGCATCGAATTCGTCGCCCGCAAGAGCGAGATCCGCAACCCCGACGGCACGAAGGTGTTCTCGATGGAGAACGTCATGGTGCCCGCCGCGTGGTCCCAGGTGGCCACGGACATCCTGGCGCAGAAGTACTTCCGCAAGGCCGGCGTGCCGCAACCCGATGGCACAACCGGCGGCGAGACCGACAGCCGCCAGGTCTTTCACCGATTGGCGGGCTGTTGGCGGCACTGGGGCGAGCAGTACGGCTACTTCAACTCCACCGAAGACGCGGATGCCTTCTATGACGAACTCTGCCACATGCTGGCCCGCCAGATCGCCGCGCCGAACAGCCCCCAGTGGTTCAACACGGGCTTGCACTACGCCTACGGCATCACGGGCACACCGCAGGGGCACTACTACGTGGACCCGGTGTCCGGCGATCTGAAGAAGAGCGAGAACGCCTACGAACGCCCGCAGCCGCACGCGTGCTTCATCCTCTCGGTCAAGGACGACCTGGTGAACGAAGGGGGCATCATGGACCTGTGGACCCGCGAGGCGCGGATCTTCAAGTACGGCAGCGGGGTAGGCACCAACTTCTCCTCGCTGCGAGGCGAGAACGAACCCCTGAGCGGAGGTGGCAAGTCCAGCGGCCTCATGAGTTTCTTGCGTGTAGGCGACCGTTCGGCGGGCGCGATCAAATCGGGTGGCACCACGCGTCGCGCTGCCAAGATGGTCTGCCTGGACATCGACCATCCAGACATCGAGAAGTTCGTCAACTGGAAGGTCCGAG
>JACFNW010000520.1 GCA_019454665.1 Fimbriimonadaceae bacterium
CTCGAGTCCTTCTTGAGCCCCCCGCAGTTGGCGAAGTGGCTCCATCGTCACGACGTCCTGGGGCGCACGTTGCCGCAAGATTTGCGAATGGCAGTCGAGATGCAGATATCTACGTTATCCAACATGCGACGATCGGTCGAAAGCCAACAGCAGGGCCCCAAGCGAAAGGTTACCGTTCAGATGGAGAAGCCTACACGCTTGACTCAAGAGGGTCCTCCGACGTTGTTTGTTCGGCGGTTGCTGGCTTCGGAGTACGAGAGGCTCCAGGGCTTTCCAGAGAGTTGGACGGACGTCGATTCCGGGCTCTCGGAAACGCAGTGAACGTAGACGTTGTGCATTGGATTGCCCGCAGAATCGTCCAGATTAATCAGGAAGGTGATGTCGAATGGCCGTTAAAGTCGCAGAATATCTTGGGCAAAGAACTGACGTTGATCAACCGCAAATAAAGCCTACCGCCCTGAATCCGGGTGTTGCTCCCACATGTCCATTCATGGGAGGACCCTGTACGAAGCTGAAGGGTAAGAAGTCGTACCCGCCAGTGTGCAGCGTTCGAACGGACTCGGGCAATCTATTTGCTGTGTGCTCTGACCGGCTGATTCCAGCTAAGGCGAACGTGCTGACCGCTCAACACGTTGACCTTCTCGGACAAGTTGGCGAAGAACTGTTTCCATCGGTGCCCGATGAGTCGATCCTTTTCAAGCGTCAGCAGGGGGTCAGAGTAGTTGATGGTACTGTTTATCTGGACTATGTTTTAGTGGCGCATGACGCTAGCTTTCAGGGCAGACGTGCCGCTATTGTGGAAGTGCAGGGCGGCGGTGAAACAAGCAACACAGGCACAATCTCTGAACATATTGCAAAATGGGCAGATTCCAAGAATAGATCTAACGAGCTTTTGCGCGAGTCGTTCGTCAATGTGGGGCTGATCCCCGACAACGCTTGGAAGAGGCAGCTCCGTCAAATCCTGAGAAAGGCCCCACTTGCGCGACGATTCAATGGTGCGTTTGCTTTGGTTATGGGGCCGACGCTGTTTGATTACGTTGTTCGGTCGGTCCCAAGTGGGCGGTCATGGTATCCTGAACGGGAGGTAGCATTGATTGAGGTCAAGGAGACTGTCAACCGGAATCCCGGCCCGATTCCCCTTCAAGTGGGGCAAGCACTTTTCATGACCTATCCGGAGTTCATCACAGCAGTCTCCGAACCTGAGCTACCCGATGACTTGGTCAATCCGTTCCTTGGTTCTTTTCTGTCGTTGCACAACAAGCAAGTCACCTTATAGTCTAGTGATAGACTTGTATCGCAAGTGTGATAATCAATAGGTTGTGGAAAGGGATCGCTGATTCAGGATTTGTCGCGTTCTCTTGGAAAAGGACCCCGTAACGGGCGATTGGGCCGTCTGGTGCCCCGAGCTCAAGGGCTGCACATCCGCCGGAGCGACTCGAGAAGAGGCGATCGAGAACATCAAGGAAGCGATCGCCCTCTATCTGGAGCCGCTACCGATCTAGGAGGGTGAGCCCCTCACCGCACGAACCCTTCCCGATTCCCGCCGTCCACGCTGATCGTGCCGCCCGTCGTCCGGCTCGCCCGAGAACTCGACAGCCACACGATTGCCTCCGCGATGTCCTCCGGGCGGACCATCACCTTTAGCAGCGAGCGGTCGCGGTAGTGCGCCTCGAGCGAATCCGGCGCAATCCCCAGGGAAGCCGCCGTTTGTGTGCGCCACTCGTCCGACCAGATGCCCGAGCCCTGCAGCACGGCGTCCGGATTCACCGCATTGACGCGAATTCCGTACTTGGCCAGATCGTTCGCCGAGCAGCGAGCCAAGTGCAGTTCGAACGCCTTTGCCGCCGAATAGACCGCCGCGTTGGAGCCCGCCGCCGTCCCGTTCTTGGAAGCCACGACCACCATCGAACCGCCCGTTCCCTGCGCGATCATCACGCGCGAGGCCTCGGCCATGGTCTCGAAGTAGGCCCGCATGAGCAGGTTGCTCAGGAAGTCGTAGTCCTCGCAACTGGTGTCGGCCACGGTCCCGCGCCGCGCGTTGCCCGCGTTCACCACCAATAAGTCCACCCCGCCGTAGCGCAGCACGCACTGGTCGAACGCAGCGGTCAGGGCCGCCGAATCCGTCACGTCGCAGGGGATGCCCAGCACGGCGTCCTTTCCAGCGATCTTGGACACAT
>JACFNW010000521.1 GCA_019454665.1 Fimbriimonadaceae bacterium
GTTCAGTTCGATCGTGCACGTTCCGCTGGCGTCGGCGCCGGCCACCAGAATCGGCAGGTTCTTGAACTTGGCTTCCTTCTTGACCATCACGCCTTCGGCGTTGAACCAGACGGTGGACTCGACCGAGATGCCGTAGTTGCCGTCTTCGACGATTTTCTGGCTGAACTTGTAGACCTTGGCGTCGTTCAGCGTGTCCTCGCCGAGATAGGTCGTTTCGACGGCCAGCTTCGGCACCTCGCCCGCCTTCTCGAACGTGCGCTTGGAGGGCTGGTCCTTGGCCAGGTCGCCTTCGGGGGCGAAGAAGTGGGTGACCAAGAACTGGCGGACGGTGTCCACGCCCTCGATGCCGCCCTTGACGCTGGTCAGCTCGCCGCCCTTGCCCGTCTTCACTTCGAACGGGTTGGCTTCGGGTGCGGGCTCCAACTGCTCGCCGTTCAGGAAGATCTTCAGGCTCTTGGTGGTGCTCTTGAGCGTCACACCCGAGTCGGCGACGTCCACGATTTCGTTCTGGACTTCGCTGACGACCTCGGCCTCGGTGCCGCCGACATCCATCTTCTGTTTGACGGTGTACCGCTTCGAATCGCCCTTCTTGGGAGCGAACTTCACCTGCGCGGGAACCGAGACGGCGGCGAAAAGGGCCAACAACGAGAGGGTGAGAGAAACCGATCGGATAGGCATGGGCATGAGTCCTCGAGTGGAGTTCCAAGTGTAATGGAACCGTTCACCGTCGGCGGGACTTTGGATCACCTGCGCTCCCGAGACTTACGGGGTTCATGTTACGTCCATCCCAATGTGTCTGCCGTGTCGTGCGTCACGGTGGAGGAGGAAAACGTCAAATGAACCTGAAAGCGTATGTGGCGGAGTTCATCGGAGCTTTCGCTTTGCTTTTCTGCGGCGTCGGCGCGATGGCGGCCGGAGCGGACGGCTTGGCCGTGGCTTTCGCCCACGGTCTGGCGATCGCCGTGATGATCGGCGCGTTCGGCGCGGTGTCCGGCGGCCACTTCAACCCGGCGGTGACCTTCGCCGTCTTCATCCGAAAGAAGATCGAAGCCAAGGACATGTTGCTGTACTGGGTCTTCCAGTTCATCGGAGCGGTGGCCGCGGTCTACACGCTCAAACAGCTCTATCCAGACTCGGCCATGGTCACCTGTGCGTTCGGTCTGCCGCAGACGGCGACGGAGTTGGCCGCCGAGATGCAGCCCGTGCATCGGTTCGCCGCCGAGATGATCGGCACGTTCTTCCTGGCCAGCGTGGTCATCGGCTCGGCCATCTACAAGGGTGGCACTCAGGCACCCGGGCTGCACATCGGTCTGACCATCACCGCGAGCGCCATCGCGATCGGCGCGGTCTCGGGTTCTTCGATCAACCCCGCCCGGTGGTTGGGCTCCGCAGCCTGGGCCGGAAGATTCGAAGAAGCGTGGGTCTACCTGGGCGGCCCGCTCGCAGGAGCGCTCCTCGCCGGTCTGATCAGCGTCTACGTGGTCCACAAGGACGAAGCGGCGGCAGCCTAGCAACGGCAAAGCACGACGGCGCGGCAAGCGAAACGGGTACAACCCATAGCTCCTATGGGTTCTGCCGCGCTTGCCGCGTTGTTCGTCGTGGCTCTAGGCGCGCCACAAACAGCTCCGGCCGAAGGCTCGGAGCGAGAACTGGACAGCCGGTTCAAGCTGGTTCGCCCCCTTCCCGGGTTGCCGGCGATCACGGTTGACTACCCCGCCTCGCAGATCGGCATCGCCCAAGCACTGGCCCGCGAGCACCAACTGCAGGCGCGCATCCTTTGGGTGGATGCAACGGCCAATCTGGTCCGGCTGAACGACGATTGGAAGGTCGCTCGGCTGGTCCAGCGCGCCCAGTCCGTCGGCTTCAACACCATCGTCCTCGATATCAAGCCGATCGTCGGCCACACGCTGTATCCCAGCGCCTTCGCGCCCAAGCTCGATTCGTGGCGCGGGGTGGACATGCCCTCTCGGTTCGATCCGCTCGCCGCTATGGTGCGCGAGTGCAAAAAGTCCGGGATGCCGTTGCTCGTTTCGATGAACGCGTTCAGCGAGGGGCACCGGATCGCGCAGTTCGACAAGATCGGGCCCGCCGGGCCGGGGCTTGCCAAGCGCGACCAGCAGTCCGTGCTCTACGAGGCCGACGTCCGAGTGATCGCCCGCGAGACGGCGAGCGAGT
>JACFNW010000522.1 GCA_019454665.1 Fimbriimonadaceae bacterium
CAATTGGTGTTGGGCACCAGGTGGGAGAGTAGATGATGCCGCTCGCGCCGATCGTGGTCGGGGTGAACGCCTTGGCGTGCGTGCTGTTCCTGCTCAGGCGCGATCAGTGGGGCTGGGTGGCCTTGGCGATCGCCGTCGCGATGAGCCTGACCCACATGGGCGTGCTCTGGGCGAGCCTGCACCGCCCGCCGCTGAGAACGCTCGGAGAGACCCGCTGGTGGTATGCCACGTTGGCGCCCTTGGTGGGCGGACTGCTGGCCCGCAAGTTTGAGGCTCGGTCCTTGGCGGCCGTTTCGGCCGGGATGGGGGCGCTGTTTGGAACGATGAACCTGGCTCAGCCGGAGACCATGGACCGGACGCTGATGCCCGCTTTGCAGAGCCCGTGGTTCGTCCCGCACGTGTTGGTCTACATGCTGGCGTATGCAGCTTTGAGCTTGGCCAGCCTGATCGCCTTGATCGCCTTGGTTCGCTGGGGTGTGACGAAGGCGCCCCCGTCCCCATCGGAATCCGACCTGGCGCATCGGCTGGTCGTGGTCGGCTTTCCGCTGCTTTCGTGCGGTCTGATGTTCGGCGCCGTATGGGCCAAGCAGGCGTGGGGCCACTACTGGGCTTGGGACCCCAAGGAGACGTGGGCGTTGCTCACTTGGGGTGCCTATCTCGTGTATCTGCACCTTCGGCTCAAGCGCACCATGTCGCCTGTGGTGAACCTATCGGTGCTGTTGGTCGGCTATCTGGTGCTGCTGGCGTGTTGGTTCGGGATCTACTCGATGCCCTCGGTGGTCGAGTCGGTCCACACCTACACCCGGACGGACTGAAGGGACTCAGCCGACCTTCGGGGCCGCCATCGCTTTGGGCGCGGTCACCACGGCCTTCGACTTGGCGAGCGTGCCCTTGGTGTCCTTGCGGAGTGCGCTCAGGCAGTCGCCGCAGCACGTGTAGTAGCGGACACCGTTGAAATCGGCAAACCCGGCCGCCGAAGCGTAGTCCTTGATGGTTTCGCCGGAGATCGGGCACACGAGCGACTCTTTGGTCACCTTGGCGAACGCCTCGGCTTGAGACGCAAAGGCCGCCTTGCCCGCCGCGTTGGCGAAGTAGTAGCGGATGCCGCCATGGTCGGCCCAGGCCTTGGCCTTCTTGGCGGTGATGGGGAGTCCCGTGGCGGGGTCGAAGAGGAACTCGCCGATCGTGTCTCCCTTCAGGGCGTCCTTGGCGAGGAACTTGGCGGGCGAAGACTTGAACTGGCCGTCGCATCCGCCACAGCAGAACGAGAAGCGTGCGCCGGCGAAGTCGACTTTGGCGACCGACTCGTTGGCGGCGGAGTGCATGACGGCGCAGACGATGGGCTTGGCGTCTTGGGCGAACGTGCCGGCGAGAGCGAGGGATGCGATGAGAGACAGCATGGTGGTTTCATTATAGCATGGCCCGGCAACAAATCGGCACGCGCAGGTTCGGAACCGGGACCCTTGAGCCAGCCGAGGAACACAACCATGTAAAATGAAATCGAATCTCGGAGGTGACATCTACCATGAGCGACAACAACCACGAAGAGAAGAACGCGATGCTGTACCTGCTTGCCGGTGTGGGCCTTGGCGCCCTGATCGGCGTTGCCGCAGGCATGCTCTTTGCCCCGAAGGCGGGCTCAGACACGCGCGACGAATTGGCTGGCAAGTTCAAGGAACTCAAGGCCAAGACCGAGGGCTGGATCGCCGAGCACAAGGCCAAAGGCAAGGAAGCGCTCGAAGAGGCCGCCGACGCCATCGGCGCGTGATCGTTGTTTGGGTTGCGGGGGCGTCTAGTGGCACCCGCAACCCATGACCCCTGCACCGATCGGAGCGCCCGGCGGCACGCTGGGCAACGTGGGGCGCATTTCTTCAGCGGTCGGTTTTTCTAGGAACCGCTTGATCTCGTTCGACAGTCGCCTCGCGTGCGCCTGTTCGGCAGGGTCCGACGGGTTGACGCGAACCGAGGCGAGCCGCTCCTGCAATCGCACCAAGGCGTTTTCAGCGGCCGACCGCACGGCAGGGCTCCCTTCCAACACCAGCAGCTTGATCCGATCCACGACTCCCTGGTGGACACGCCGCCGAATCTCGTTGGAGACCGTGCCGAACTGCTGGTCCGCAAGTCTGCTCAGCAATCCGTCGAGCGAAGGCGCGTTGCGGTCTTTGCG
>JACFNW010000523.1 GCA_019454665.1 Fimbriimonadaceae bacterium
CAGCACCAAAGCGCCGTCTCCATGTTGGCCCGGTCGGCGAACGAAGACCTGAAGGCACGGACGCTGCCGTTCATGGCCGACGGGACGCGGCTGGTCGGCATCGGGTTCAGCCAGTTGCGCCGACCCGGCCCGCCGATGCTTCGCGCCGAGCCCTGCGCCGAGGGTTGCCGCTTGACGGGGCATGTGCCTTGGGTGACGGGTTGGACGTTCTATCCCGAGTTTCTCGCCGGCGCGAGCCTGCCCGATGGCTCGGCCATCTTCGGACTGGTGCCCTTGGAGAATCGCGAGGCCGATGGTGGCCGCATCCGAGTCTCGGAACCGATGCTGTTGGCGGCGATGGAGGCCGCGATGACCGTGCAGGTCGAACTGGACGACTGGCTGCTCCCTGCGAGCGACACGGCATTCACGCGGCCGCCGGGTTGGATCCACAAGAACGACCTCATCAACATCGCGTTGCAAGGGTTCTTCGCTGTCGGTTGCGCGCGTGCGGGTCTCGATGGACTGCGCGCCGCGTTCGAGAAGAAGGGCGACCCGGCGATCGGCGAGGCGGTCGAGTTGCTTGGCAGGGAAGTCGCCACCTGCCGCCAGAAACTCGCCGAAGCGCAATCGGTGGGAGAGGACACCAGCGAGGAGCGATTGGCGCTTCGCGCTTGGGCGATCGAATTGGCCGTCCGGTGCGCGCACGCCGCGATCACGGCCACGGGAGGCTCGGCGAACGCGACCGATCATCCCGCCCAGCGCGTGTACCGCGAGGCGTTGGTCTACACGGTTTCGGCGCAAACGGCACCGATCATGCGCGCCACGCTGGCCAGGCTTACACGCGGTTGAGCAACTCGCGCATATCGTGCAGCATCACATCGGTCGAACGCGGCTGCGAGCGGTCCACCAGCAGCGCCCGGAGTCCCGCGCATCGTGCTCCGTGGAAGTCGTCCAGCGGGTTGTCGCCGATGTGGAGCGCCTCTGCCGGGGTCGCGCCCAGGCGTTCCAGGGTGTGCTGGAAGATGAGCGGGTCGGGCTTCTCGACGCCGAACACCAAGGAGGCTGTGACCACCTCGAAGTACTGTGCGAGGCCGCGTGATTCCAACACCTTGCCGAGCGAGTAGTCCCAGTTGCTGATCACGCCCAGACGGAAGCCACGATCGCGCAGCGCCGCCAGGGTCTCCACGATGTCGCCGTACACGCGGAAGTCCATCTTGTCCTTGCGGTACAGGAGGTCTTCGGACGCCTCCATCAACAAGGGGGCGAGGTCGCGCGAGAGGCCGGCATGCTCGAGAAACACCTGGGTGAACGCGAGCCACCACGCGTCGGCTTCGTGCGGACGGGCTTGGTTCATCTCGCGATACTCGGGCCAGGATCGCATGAGCAGCCGCCGATACACGATCGGCCACTCGGGGTCCGTGGCGACGCCCAAGCGGTCGAGACAGGCCATCGCGTGCTCGGCGTAATCCCACGACGTTTCGACCAGCGTGTTGGCGCAATCGAACGTAATGACGCGGAGGCTCATCGGAAGAACCTCGAGGCGAGGTTCAAGACGAGGGTCAGCGCGACGCTGATCAGCAGCATCGTGGCGATGGGCGCATGGAACGAGAACCCCTCGCGTTCGACCGAGAAGTCTCCGGGAAGCCGACCGAGCGGCAGCCCCTTGACGTCGCGCAACGCCCAGAGGATTCCGCCAGCGAGCACCAACACCAGCCCTGCGCCGACCAGCGTTTTGCCGAGGTGTTCCACGGTCCGATGGTACCGGGTCGCCGATCATTCATGGATTGCGATTGAACACAGGGACCGCTCGAAGCGTCACGTCAGTCAACAACGGCGATTTCGCCGTACAATGGTTACCCCGGTGCAGCGATGAGCGACATCAGCAGACGCGATTTGATGAAACGAGGCGGCATGATCGCCGTCGGATTGACCACGCCCGCATGGATCGCGCGTTTGGCGCAGGCGGACTTGGTGCGCGAGGTTCGGGGATTGAAGCCCCTTTCCGACCGCATTTTGGTGATCTGCCAACTGAGCGGCGGGAACGATGGCCTGAACACGGTCGTGCCCTTCTCGGATACGCGCTACTACGCGGCGCGGCCCCAACTCGCGATCGCCGAGAGCCAGGTTCTGCCGCTCGACGCCCGACTCGGTCTGCACCCCTCGCTTGGCGGCATGAAGACGCTTTAC
>JACFNW010000524.1 GCA_019454665.1 Fimbriimonadaceae bacterium
GCAGATCGGGGACACGTGGAAGATCGTGTCCATCGTGTGGCAGGCCGAGTCTTCTGGTGTGCCGGTTCCCGCCGGCTACCTGCCGAAAGCGGGCGGCTAGGGAGTCTCGAGGAGCCCGACCAAAAAAAGTCGAAATCGCTGATCCGTTTGGTAGACGTTCGTCTATAATGAAACTCGCTTGACCCTTCACGAGGTACCAAGGCCATGCGAAGACTGCTTCTCACCTTTCCGTTGATTCTCGCCGTCGCATCATGCTTCGCGCAGATGCCCGACCTCAGCCCGCCCAAGGAACTGGCCAAGCTGGACTTCATGAAGGGATCGTGGTCCGGCAGCGGCACGATGACGATGGAGGGTCAAACGATGCCTTTCTCCGGCACGATGACCAACGCCACCGAGGGGCAGTTCCTGAAGCTGGACAGCGTCAACGACATGGCGGGCCTCAAGATGACCGAGATGGCTTATGTCGCCTACGATGCGGCGAACTCCCGTTACACGATCTACACGTTCACCAACTTCTCTCCCGCTCCGCGCATCGAGCACGGCAAGTTCGAGGGCGAGAAGTTTGTCACCGTGAGCGAGCCGTGGAACGTCATGGGACAGAAGCACGTGAGTCGGACCACCATGTGGAAAGTTGATGCGGACACGCTGGGTTTGAAGCTTGAGTTTCAGATTGACGACCGCTGGGTTCCCTCTCTCGAGACCACGTTCAAGCGCAAGAAGTAAGGCGAGGCCGCGACCGGATGGGGCAAAATGGACGGGCCGATGTCTGTCTTGCCCCTCCTTCTTGCCGCCAGCCTCTCGCTTGGCTCGGCCCAACCCTCCGGTCGTCCGACCGAGAACTGGGTCTTCCGCTCGGTGCTGGATCAGCGGCCCCGCATGGTGACCGCGCTGCTCCATCCCGACCTTTCGGTGGCTTACGACGCCACCTACGGTTCGCTGTACAAGGCGTGGAAGGGCGGGGTTGAACTCGCCGGCGCGGTCTACACGACGGAGCACGGCCCCCAGCCCACGGCAAAGGGCCCGGCCTACTGGGAGCCGCCAACCGACCGACCCGTTTGGACCGTCCGGCGAGGCTCTGCGCCCCTCAACATCAAGGTGGTCTACCGGGGCTACCGCTGGGACCGCAACAAGACGCGTGGGTTCACGATGTTGGTGGACTTGGTGCGCAGCGACAACACCAAGGTCACCATCGAGGAGACGCCCGAGGCCGTTGGCGATGCCGACGGGCGGGTCGGATTGGAGCGTTCGTTCAAGGTGACCGGGCTTGGCAACGATCGCCTTGTGCTGGACGGCGGCGCGCCACGCAAATCCGCTCGACGCATCCTCAGCGGCAACCTCACCGTCACCGATCGGAGTTTCGTTTTCGATGGCGATGGCGAAGCCCGCTGGGTCGAGTTCTTCGAGCCGCCGACCGAGGTCAGTCTCGACCATGGCGACGAGCACGCGATGGCTCAAGCCGCGCGCCGCGAGCAGGGCCTCGGAATGCGGATCTACGCCGTCGGGAAGCAGATGACGGCCCTGCCCCTGTTGGTCCCCGGCCAGACGGCCAACGTCAACCGGCTCATCACCGGCGTCGACTTTCACAACGACAACTTCGGCTACTCAGGAAGTCCGTTCCTCGTTCACATCACGGGCTTCCTGAAGATCGAGCGGGCGGGGACGTACACGTTCCGGCTCACCTCCGACGACGGCTCTGTGCTCTGGATCACGGACACGAAGGTGGTGGATCACGACGGCTTGCACTCGGCCACGCCCAAGGAGGGTTCGATCGACCTCGCGCCGGGCGAGCTTGAACTGCGCTTGGAGCACTTCGATTCGGGCGGCGACGCCGTGTTGAAACTCGAATGGCGGAAGCCGGGCGACACCGAGTTTTCCCTGATCCCTGCCAGCGCGTTCGCGACCACTGCGGGCGAAGTGCGCGTCACGGCGCCCGGCATGAAGAACGTGCTCGACCCGTTCGCGTTCAACGCCCCCGGCGACAAGCGGCCCCTCGAGGGCGTCCACCCGTCGTTCGACCTCGCCCCCGTGCGTCCGGAGGGCTTCGAGCCTCGCGTCGGCGGTTTGGACTTCCTTCCCGATGGCCGCATGGTCGTGTGCACGTGGGACCCCGTGGGCGGTGTATATGTTCTCGACGGCTTCCAGAAAGGCGGCCCCGCGACGGTCA
>JACFNW010000525.1 GCA_019454665.1 Fimbriimonadaceae bacterium
CGTCCATAGCAGGCTCGTCGAGGTTGAGGCGAACGACTTTATCCGCTTCGACCTTGACCCAGGCCGAGGACGCTTTGGCCCCGTATCGGGCCACCACGAACGCCTCCTTGCCCGCCTCGACGTGCGCCTGCAGGTGCAGGTTGATGTCTGCGGTCGGGCCGAGGCTGGTGCCCTCCAAGAGCGTCTCGCCCGTGGCCGCATCGAGCGCGACGACCTTGGCTTCCACACGGGTGCCACCTTGCTTCGTTTCCACCATCAATCGGGGCCGACTGTCGGCGATGGGACGGGTGTAGCGGTCGGTGACGTTCTCGCCGTTCAGTTTCGCTCGGGGGTTCCAGGCCAGCGGGAAGTGCTCGCCCGTGGCTCGATAGGTCACGGCCCAGATCGCATTCCTTGGCTCGCCCTTGACAGCCTTCGCCGCATCGCCTGTGAACCACGCGTGGTTCAGGCCCTTCTCGTCGGGCTCGGCGGCGCCCACATAGTGCCACGCTCCGCTGTCCCAAATCTCGACCCACGTGTGGTTTCCGCCGCGAACGGGCCAAGAATGAATCCCGGCCACGCGGGCGGGCACTCCGACGGCGCGGCACGCTTCGACGAGCATCACGCTGAGCCCGGTGCACGTGGCCATGCCTTGTGCGATGGTCTCCTTGCTGTTTTGGTCGGTGCGCAGCCGCCGCGTGTTGTAGGTGACGCCGAAATCCTTGAACAGGACCTCATTGATCTTGAGGCCGGCCGCGCCGGGCGTGGGCAGGTCCTTGACCAGCGTGAGGTACTTGTCCTTGAACTCGCGCCGCATCGGGTCGCGCTTCTCGGTGACGCTGCAATGGGGCAGCACGGCATCGAGATAGACGTCCTCGGGGAGGGTTCTTCCCCACTTGACGGCGGCGCGGGCTTCTCGGGCCAGTCGGGCGTTCTCGATGAGCGAGTCTGGCTCGAGGTCGGCCAGGTCAGGATCCGGGAGGAACTCGACCAGATAGGCGAGTTCTGGGCGCAGGTTCTCCGGTGCGGCTTCGAGCGCCTTGACCCACTCGGCTTTGCGAGCGGGCTGCCGGTCGAGCGACGCCTCCACGCGCCCATCCCACCACCGCTCCGCGGGCCCTCCGGCGATGGCGCACAGGACGAGACTCAGAACGAACACCATGCATCGAGTATAGCCACGCGGGGTATCCTATCGCCTCGGGTCAAACCCCACACTCAACTCCAGTGGCCCGCTCCCTTCTGCTCAGCGATGGTTCCGTGTACCAGGGCGCCGCTCTCGGCGCCGACACCGATGCCGTGGGCGAGGTCGTTTTCAACACCGGCATGACCGGCTATCAGGAGGTCCTGACCGACCCCAGCTACGCCGGCCAAATCGTTCTGTTCACCTACCCGCTCATCGGGAACTACGGCATCAACGACGACGACTTCGAGTCCGCCTCGGTCAAGCCCGTGGGGATCGTGGTGAAGGAGGCCTGCGACGCGCCCTCCAACTGGCGCTCGAAGTGGTCGCTCGACGCCTTCATGAAGGAGCGGCGCGTGCCCGGCATCCAAGGCGTGGATACACGGGCGATCACCAAGCACATCCGCTCGGGCGGCGTGGCCATGGGCATGATCACGGACCGGGACCCCGAGGAAGCGATGCGCGACTTGCTGGCCGCCCGAACCTACGACGAGACCGATTTTGTGGAGCAGGTGAGCACGCGCGCGCCGTATGCGTGGAGCTATGCCGGCATGGAGCGCATTGACGAGCCGGGCGGCGAACACCGTCTGCGGTTGGCCGTGCTGGACTGCGGCGTGAAGTACAACATCCTGCGCCGCTTCGCCGCACTCGGGTGCCGTTCGATCGTCTTGCCGCACACCACCACGGCCGACGAAGTGCTCGCCTGGGAGCCCGACGGCGTGCTGTTCTCACCGGGCCCCGGGGACCCCGCCCGCCTGCCGCATGTGGTCGATACGGCGCGCGGCCTTTTCGGCAAGTTGCCCATCTTCGGCATCTGCTTGGGCAACCAGATCCTGTGTCAGGCGCTCGGGGGCTCGACGTTCAAGCTCAAGTTCGGGCACCGGGGAGCCAACCACCCGGTTCAAGATTTGGAGAGCGGCAAGGTGACGATCACCTCCCAGAACCACGGCTACGCGGTCGCTCCTTCCTCTTTGGACGGAGCGAATGCGGCGAT
>JACFNW010000526.1:0-499 GCA_019454665.1 Fimbriimonadaceae bacterium
GGAGGAACTCCGCCAGACGCAGAACGCGCAGATCGCCCTGTTTGCTTGCGGAGTCGCCGCCTATCACGCTTTTCGCGAATCCGGTGGTGTCGAGCCTGCGGTATCCGCGGGGCACAGCGTGGGCGAGTATGCCGCGCTTGTGGCCGCGGGAGTCCTCGATTTGGCCGACGGCGCCCGCCTCGTGCAGCGCCGAGGGCAGCTCATGGCCGAACTCGGCGACCAACGCCCCGGTGCGATGGCCGCGATCGTGGGCTTGGAACGCGCCTCTGTCGAGGAGGTTTGCCGTTCCGCATCGGGACCCGGCGTCGTCGTCATCGCGAACGACAACTGCCCAGGCCAGTTGGTCGTCAGCGGCGACCGGGATGCCGTGGAGAAGGCCAAGGAGGGTGCAGGCGCAGCGGGAGCGCGGATGGTGGTCGCTCTCAACGTGAGCGGCGCGTTCCACAGCCCGCTGATGGTGGATGCGGCACGCGAGATGGGCGAGGTGCTTCACAGCACG